>JAUJND010000075.1 GCA_030446505.1 Chroococcidiopsidaceae cyanobacterium YX2bin18
TGGTTTTACACTACCTCTGACATAAATCCCTACCCTTTTGCAAGAGGTCTAATGTTCAACAATGAACAAAAGATGTCATTTTTTGTTGCTTCATCCATGAGCTTTTCATACAATCGCAAGTGGAATATGACGCTCCCCTTCCGTCCATAGGGGAGTAATTAAATTAACGTGAGTTCGGGATAAGGAGGAGTGGAACAGATAGAGTTGAAAGTACCTAATTCTCAACGCATCTGACCACCCTATGCTTAGTTTAGAATCTTTGTTTTGTCATATCGATGACTTTTGTCAGAAGTTTGAACCTCAGTGGCAGCAGCACCTTTTGGGGGGTGGCTTACAACAGCATCGACGGTCACGCCGCCTGTGCATGAGCGAGATGATGACAATGGGGAATTGTCTACCATCAATCGGCATACCGCAATTTTCAAGTGGTTTTACAATCACTTGGTCTGTAGCTATTGGCGCAAAGCCTTTCCTGCGTTGGTGAGCTACAATCGCTTTGTCGAATGGATGCCGTCGGTTTTGCTCCCCCTGTGTGCCTACTTGCGCCACTGCTTTGGTCATTGTACGGGTATCAGTTTCATTGATTCGACCAGTATCAAGGTGTGCCACAACCGTCGCATTGCCTCCCACAAAGTGTTCAAACCTTTAGCCGCCAGAGGCAAAACATCCGTAGATTGGGTCTTTGGCTTCAAGTTACATCTAGTGGTTAATGAGCAAGGGGAATTGCTCAACGTCCTGCTCACTTCTGGCAACACCGATGACCGTAAGCCAGTTGCCCAACTACTCCAACAGCTTTTTGGTAAGGTGTTTGGCGACTGGGGCTATGTCTCCCAAAAACTTGTCCTTCACTTGTGGTAGGATTCGGGCATCCAAGTCATCACCAAGCTGAAACGGAACATGAAGAACCGTCTGATGGCATTGAGCCATAAGCTGCTCCTGCGGCGACGAGCCATTATTGAGCCTGTGATTGACCAGTTAAAGAACATTTCTCAAATCGAGCATTCCCGTCACCGTTCTCCCGTTAACTGCTTGGTCAACTTAGTCTGTGGTTTGATTGCCTACTGTCGCCAACCCAAGAAGCCTTCTCTGCTCATCGATGCTGCTTTGCCTGCTTTTGCTTAACCCGAACTGACGTTACTTATCAACAGACGAGGGGGCAACTCTTGCAAGTCAAAGAAATTTCGATTAGTCAGAGAGGGAGTTCCCGCTAAACCTAGAATTTCTGGAATCAGTGACGATGTACCTGTGTTAATTACTACGAGCGACGCTTGAAAGATAACTTCACCGCCTCTAACTAGGCATTCACTTATGTAAAGATGCCTCAGCGCATACCACTGTCACACCCGCACTTTCCAAACGCTGTTTTGTGCCTTGATTAAACTGGCTACGAATTCCACGTACTCGCTCCATTACAGCGGGAAAATTAACCTCAATTTGGGCATGAATTCCCAACTTTGCTACCTGTCGCGCCCGACCTACTCAAACAGAACAGTATTGCGGCCTGCTTTAGCAAAGTCAGTTGCGAATGGAATACCGCCCTGACCACTACCAATCACAATGATATCTGCTGTTTCCATAGAGCTTCTTAATATCTTTCCGACTCACCAACCAGGTAAAATTTAGCATCAACTTCTGAAACACTCGCTCTAAGAACCCGCAGTCTGCTTGTCCATTCACTTTCTGCTCGGCATTGCACAATAGAGGATGATGTTATGGGATTTGCTAATGGACTGTCGTCACTGCCAAAGTCACAAAGTGGTTAAAAATGGGCATCGTCAGGGTAAACAGAGCTATCTGTGTCGAGACTGCGATCGCCAATTTCGGGAAAACCCTGAGCCACAGGGCTATAGCTCTGATGTCAAAGACCTTTGTCTAAAAATGTTGCTTAATGGCATGGAGTTTCGCGGTATTGAACGAGTAATAGGTATTAACAGGGTTTAATGCGAGTCAGTGGTCAAAATAAGGGTTAGAGGCTAGGGTTAGCCTTAGGCGGGTAAAAGTGCGTGAAGCGTTTGGACAGCAAAACGCGAAACCTCGACTGGCTTTGCCTATGCCAACCTTAAATTGCGGCGATCGCTTCCAGTAGATAATGGCTAATAAAAGTTGAACAAGGAAATAGAAATGGCTAATATCAAATTTATCAAAGAAGATCGTGAAGTCATTACCGCAGATAACGCTAATCTCAGGCTACAAGCTCTGCAAAATAACATTGAAATTTATACCTTTGTAGGCAAAATGATGAATTGTGGGGGTTATGGTCAATGTGGCACGTGTATTGTTGAAGTGAGCGAAGGTATAGAAAATCTTTCACCCCGTACAGAAGTAGAAAACAAAAAGCTGAAGAAGAAGCCACAAAATTACCGACTTGCTTGCCAAACCTTAGTAAATGGTCAAGTGAGTGTGATAACGAAACCCTAAGTAGCTTGACTTATCTTATTTTATGTATAAATTTTAAGCGCTAGGAGGCAAGTTATCTAGGCTGGGGGCGTTTTGCATCAGGCATCGCCATACCACAATTTTGTCCATTTTAGCAGAACTTACACATAATAAACAGTAAACTTGTAATAATCAACATAACTTTAAGACACACTTTTATCTTGTCGATAATGATATTCTAAAGATGTTGACTCAAAATCCGAGAGAGGCTTTCTTTCGATGGAAGTTAATGATTTAGGGTTCGTTGCGAGCATCCTGTTCGTACTTGTTCCCACTGTGTTTCTCCTAATCCTGTACATTCAAACTGCTAGCCGCGAAGGCAAAAAAGATTCTGAGTAGTTTGTCTAAAAGAAACCCCTACGCTATACTGTGCAGGGGTTTCTTGCATTAATCAACTGTACGAGCTAGTAATACTGGGCATTTAGCATTGACTCGGACATAATCTGACAAAGAAGCGCCCAACAAGCGATCTAAGTCGACGAAACTTTTAGCAATCGAGGGACGGCGATCAGGAGAGCCTAGCATTAGTAGGTCTACATTCATTTCCTCTGCCAAGCGGCAAATCTCTGTACTAGGATTACCCCTAGTTGTGACACAGCGAGGCTGCACACCTTGTTTTGTTGCCTCTGCGATCGCTGTTACTAAAACGGGATCTTTTTCTATACCTGTCGGTGATGCTTCGCTAGATTTACCACTCAAATCTTTATTAACGTGTACTAAAATTAACTGCCCTCCCTTAATATCTTGCAAGAGAAACAGTGCCAACTGTAAGCACTGTTTTGCAGCATCAGAACCGTCTACCGCTACCATAAGGCGGTTAATTTTTTTGATGTAAATATCGTCCTTAACCAATAACATCGGACGTGAGGACAATTGAAAAACATACTGACTAACTGAGTTAGCTAAAATCGACTGTAACCGCTTTAGTCCTCGTGAACCCATAATGATTAAGTCAGCATTCATCTCTTCCGCTACCTGACACACCACATCTTTCGGATCGCCTTGTCGCAGAATTGCAGAAACTTGACTTGGATCTAAATTTACAGACTGAATAGCATCAGCGAGAATTTTACCTCCATCTTCCCACTTAGCTGTCATCACTTGCGCGGTAGCTTGGGGCAGGAACAACGTGCAAAACAGTGACAGTTGCCTTTGAATTGATGGCAGTTCCTTCAAAGTTTTGAGCATTTCTTCTGCGTAATCCCAATCCAGAAACAATATTAAAATTTTTCGATCATAAATTTGCCTCGTTGTTAAAGTAGCTTAGTTGTTTGGTCTAGTGATTTAGTATTGTTAAGCAAAGTAAAGAATACTACTACAATAAAGTAATACATTTTATAATTTTAAGTCTATTTTCAAATTCACTCAATAATTTTAACGATTTGTTATCTTAATCTATTTCTATATTTAACGCTTTATAAATAACTATAATTAGTTAGGATTCAAAAGAATTTAAACGAAAGACGCAAGTGTCTAAATTAGAATTTAAACTAAATTATTTCAATTTTTCTATTCTAGTTTCTCTAAAAGAAAGCATTTTCTTCTTGGCAGTTTTCGGTCAAGAACAACTGGAACCTAGCAGCGTTTTTTCAACCTAGGATAAATAAAACTAGACTGGTCACTAAAATTCTGCCACATACTTGAGAAAAACTATCTATATTAATTATTTAATAAGGTACATACATCTTCTGAAACTAATTGATAAATTCAATTAATTTCAAAAATTCTAAGAACATAAACCACTTTCTAGTATGGTATAAATTTATACTTATTGTTTTTGTTGTAGTACAGTCCAGTTGCTTAAACCAAAAACAACTCCTTAAAAGTTAAACCAAATGTCCATTAACTTTGTTAATTTAATCCTTAATCAAGCACTAAACAAGCACTAACTCAATGCTATAATCTAGCTAGCTGTACTTCCTCCTGATAGGTGCAACAGCGTTATCTCTTTATCTACAATAAGGTGTGAGGATAAGAGGAAATATGTCTAGAGTTTTGTGGAAATCTCTGCTAGCTAGCCCCGTACTGTTTTAGGAGCGGTTCTGGTTGTTTTGTCCCCAGCTATGGCGGCTTCAACCTTAACAAACACTGAAATCTTACAGGCTCAACCGTTGAAGCTCAGAAGATCAGAATGTGGTTGTAGCGGCTAAATACAGTACTGCCATTGAGTCTAACTTAAAGATTGCTAATCTCGATAACCCAACTCCGTTAACGGCATCAGTTACCGATATAGAGCGCAGGCGAAACTGGGCAATAAGGAAAATACCCCCGGTAGTTGTAAATGAAAAAGAGCAACTCATTGCCGAAAAGCCAGAATTATCTATAGCTCAAGCGGTGACAACACCCGCGCAACCAACTGCTGCAACCCCAGCACCAACATCTGTCAACGAGCTAGATCAAATTAACCGTTACAGTAACGAGGGTAAGGCAAATAACTCAATTGCTCAAGTTACGTCGGTTTCCCAATTGTCTGACGTTCAACCTACAGACTGGGCTTTCCAAGCTCTGCAATCCCTAAGTAGAGCGCTACAGCTGTATTGCTGGTTATCCAGATGGCACGTATCGGGGAAACCGAGCGATGACACGCTACGAGTTTGCCGCTGGTCTTAACGCCTCGTCTAGATCGGGTAAATGAGCTAATTGCTGCGGCTAGTGCTGACTTGGTTCAGCGGGAAGACTTAGCTGCACTGCAACGGTTGCAAGAGAATTTGCTGCTGAACTAGCACATTGCGCGGTCGGGTAGATGCAGTGGAAGCAGTGACAGCAGAACTGGAAGCAAAGAATCAGTTTTCGACTGCAACTAAACTAGTTGGTGAAGCTATTGCAGCGGTTACAGATACATTTGGGGAAGACGTTGAAGACAACACTGTCTTTCAAGACCGCGTCCGGTTAGACTTCCAGACTAGTTTTGGGGGTTCAGACGTATTGCACCCGTTTTGTCAACTGGTAACGCGCAACTATTTAGTTTCAACCCTCTTAGTGTGCCGACTTTAACCCAGCAGCAGCAGGTGCATTTGGCGCATTTGAAGGTACTCAAACATTCAACGTATCACCAGACTTCGGTAACGATATCTTCATTGATTGGATAGCTTACGACTTCCCTATATTTGGGAATTCGCGAGCTTACATTGCTGCCACTGGGGAATCCACAGCGATTACGCTGCTACTACCAACCCATACTTTGAAGACTATGACGGCGGTAGAGGCGCACTATCTACCTTGCTCAGAAAACCCCATCACCGCATTGGTGGTGGTGCAGGAGCAGCAATTAACCTTGCCTTTGGTGGTGGTGGTATTTTCCGACCGAGTTCACTAACCTTGGGTTACTTAGCAGATAATGCTAGTGAACCTGGTGAAGATTTTGGCTTAGGAAACGGTGACTACGCTACCTTAGCACAGCAATTCAATATCAGCGATCGCTTTGGCATTGGAGCAACCTATGTCCATGGTTATCACAATGTGGGTGACGGTATCTTCGATATTGGTGGTTCTTTTGGTAGCAGCAACCAATCTGTTGGTCCAATCGTTGGTACTGCTCTTGCTAAACAACCCAGGTTTAGCTGCAGGTGTCCAAACTCCTCTTGTAACTAACTCCTACTTTCAGCAGCGTTCCGGCTGAGTGACAGGATATCAATTAGTGCTTTTAGTGCCCCTATACAGACACCATACTTCTCGGCTTAGGCGGTGGCGAAACTTGGACTTATGGTGCTGGAGTAGCTTTCCTGATTTAGGTAAAGAAGGAACCTGTTGGGTATTTTCGCGGGTGTAGAACCCACGTTGAGAGGTCTTGATACTCCTGGTGATCAGATTTTGATAACGATTACGGGTATCACATCGAAGGTTTCTACAAGTACCAATTGACGGATAATATCTCAATAACTCCTGGTGTTATCTGGCTTACAGCACCTGGTCAAAGGAAGACAATTCTGACGTAGTTATCGGTACACTCAGAACAACTTTCAACTTCTAGAGTGTTATCGAGATAATTTTACTGTCAACGTTATGTAAGTCCCGCTAGGAAGCGGGGCTTTTTTTATGTTCTACCTAAACCAGCAAACCCCAGTCGAGAACCGGAGTATAATCATAAGAGAGCCTATCACGCTAGATGTGACCTGTGGAACTCTCGTGTAAATGTGAATATGCGCTTCTTGCCTTATTAGAGTTGGCAACTCAATACAATGAAGGCGAACCGCTACAAATTCGGCAGATTGCGGCACAGCAAAATATACCGGATCGCTATCTGGAACAACTGCTAGCGACATTGAGACGCGGAGGTTTAGTCAAAAGCCAACGCGGTGCAAAAGGTGGCTTATATTTTAGCGCGAGAACCGTGGAAAATTACGCTTCTAGAAGTTCTAAACTGCTTAGAAGTGCTAGACACTAAGTCCTCTGAAGAAGCTACTCATAAAACAGTAGAAGAGTACCGTAGTTCAGGAAATTTGGCAGAAACAGATCAGGCAATCAACTTAATTATTACAAAAGTATACGCTTCAGGATCTCAGAGCAGCGAACTGCTAGACAGCTTGGCTGGACATAATGTACTAGCATCTGAGGGCTATCTAGAGGATAGGAACTAGGGATTAGGAGAGTGATAGCTCTTACTTTATCTTAAAATTGCAAAAAACAACAACTAAAAACTACTAAAAGCTATGCGTATTGCCTATGACATCACAGCATTAATCGGTCACACTCCTCTAGTGCAACTAAAACCACATCCCGCAAGCCAGAAGGTTGTGTTGCTCAATTGTGGTGAAACTAGAGTATGAACCCATCTGCATCGGTTAGATCCTTTATCATCCTCAGTATGATTAATGCGGCAGAATTAGAGGACTGATTACTCCTGGCAAGACGATCAGTTTGAACTTCATCAGGAATACGGGAATTGCGTGGCAATGACAGCGGCGAAGGGGTATCGGTTAATTTTGACAATGCCGGATACGATGAGCAGTGAGCGACGCGCGATGTTGCGGGCTTATGGAGCTGAAATAGAACTAACACCCTGAATTGAAGGCATGGGTGGTGCGATTGGACAGGCGCATACCATAGTTGATAAAACGCCTGATGTTATATGGCATAACAGTTTCGTAACCCAGCTAATCCCCAGATTCATCGGCAAACAACAGCTGAAGAAATCTGGGAGGATACGAGACGGGCAAGTAGATATTATGGTCATGGGTTGGTACTGGTGGAACTGATAACTGGTGTGGGAGGCGATCAAACCAAGAAAGCCGAGTTTTAAAATAATAGCTGTTGAACCTATAATAGTCCAGTTTTGTCTGGAGGTCGTCCAGGACCCCACAACCTTCAAGGCATTGGTGCTGGTTTATTCCCCAAGTCCTCATAGTTGATTTGATTGATGAAGTAATTACTGTAACCGATGAAGAGGCAGGATCGCCTATGGTAGACGTTTGGGACGAGAAGAAGGGCTACTATCTGGGATTTCCACGGGTGCGGCGTTGTGTGCAGCAATTCGTGTTGCCCAGCGTTCAGAGAATAAGGGTCGTTTAATTGTGATGATTCAGCCTAGCTATGGAGAGCGCTATTTGAGTACCCCCTTGTTCCAAGATTTAGACACGTGTACCCGCTACTGTTAGTTAGCGCTAAAGTGGTGGAATGGCATCTAACCACTACGACACTCTAAAAGTTAATCCTAGTGCTAGCCAAGCGGAGATTAAGCAAGCGTATCGCCGCTTGGTGAAGCAATTTCACCCTGACACTAATCAGGAAGCAGACCACGACCAAATTGTTCGGATTAATGCGGCATATGAAGTGCTGGGGATGCTCAAAGTCGGCAGTCCTACGACCAGCAATCTAGTTATCATCGAGTAGTTTCGAGTGAGCAGCGAACGAAATATGCCCGACAATATCGCACCTCGCGACAAACAGGACGAGATGCCGATGAACAACTGGAGCAATGGCTGCATCAGGTTTATCACCTCAACAATCGTCTGCTATGTCAAATTCTCAATTCTTTAGACGCGCAAATCGAGCAACTAGCGTGGCTGATCCATTTGATGATGAATTACTTGATGAATTTCAGAATTATAGTAAATACCTGTCATGACTGGCTCAAGCAAGCTTCAAATAATTTTTCGGCTCTTTGCCCAATCCCCCTAGTGTGGCTGGAGCCGCAGTTCATCTCTATTACTGCCTTAATCAAATCGGAGATGGGCTTGATGAGTTAGTTATTTCCCGCTTAGTACGATGAACGATATCTGCATACAGGTCAAGAACTTTTTCGAATTGCTGCTGGGCTGCATTGCGAAGCACAGGTTACATTCAATGCCTATGCTTAACCTCGCTACAGCGCCTTAGTTAAGAAAAGAGGAATAAGTATTCCTCGTGTTAGATTCCTCCCAGATAGTCGAATTTATCTTTTCCTTGGTTAAAGCTGAAATGGTTACAGAAATTAGTTTATTCTGAAGGCAACTTAAGTTACGATTTTTTAAGTATTTTTCCTAGTGTACTCATGCAATGCATCGTCAATCGCCGCGCTCAGTTTTCAGCTAGTCATCGATATTGGTACCAGAACTGAGTGAAGCAGAGAATAGTCAGCGATTTGGTCTTTTACCCGCACACCCGGACATGGACATAATTACGTGCTATTTGTCTCTATTGCTGGAGAGTTAGATAGATACGGCATGGTACAGAACTTATCTAAAGTTAAGCAAGTAATTCGAGAAATTACTAGCCAGTTAAACTTTTGCTATCTCAACGACATTTGGCAAGAATTTCAACAAACTCTGCCTACAACGGAAAACATTGCCCCGAATTATCTGGCAGCACCCCACTTACCCCTAGTCCGTGTGCAGTTGTTTGAACATCCTGAACTTTGGGCAGTATTATCAAGGAAACGTAATGGAAGCCTATCTTATTATTAGCACTCATTTTAGCGCCGCGCATTGTCTGGCTCATCTGATCTGAGTTATGCAGAAAATTCTGAGATTTACGGCAAGTGTGCTCGTCCCAACGGTCACGGTCATAATTACCATTTGGAAATAACTGTTAAAGGGGAAATTGACTCACGTACTGGCATGATTGTCGATTTAGGTGCTTTGCAGAAAGTGATTGAGGAAATAGTAATTGAGCCATTTGATCACACTTTCTTAAACAAAGACATTTCCTATTTTGCTAAAGTTATTCCCACTGCTGAAAATATTGCCCTTCATATTTCTAATTTATATGCGATCGCCTATTCAGGAACTAGGAGCAGACCTACACAAGTCAAGTTGATCGAAAGTCCTAATAACTCATGTGAAGTTTATAATCAAGCAGATTCAGGCACAGTTAGCACAGCAGTAAATAAGACAATTCTGACTCAAGTATAGTTACTATTAACAGCCACGAAGAATAGCTATACATCCTATTATTTATTTAGAGTTATTGACGACGAGCTAAAGTTTTAAAAAATATCTACGTGCTGAATACCGTAAATATCGTAAATTCCCCAAGCCATAACCCTGGAATTAGATTAAGCAAGAAGCCAGCTATAACTAAAAACCAGAAAACATCTGGGTACAACAGTTGAGATATATTCAAACTGCTGAGGCTTCTTGCTAGGAGGAAAATGCCAAAAATAGTATTACCGCCCAGGATAAATGCAAAATAGGACTAAAACCCATTTGCCAGTATCGGTGAATAGTTGTCAAACCAGAAATCAAGACAATTGGAGGCTTTCTTTGCACTCGCCGGAGTAATTGCTCCAGCCGCCAGAACATCCAAAGTAGAAATGGAAACAAACCATAGCTCAGGAAACGTAACGGCGGAGAATAACGTGGGGTACTAGATAGGAAATTTACTAAGGCATGATAGATTACAGCATTAATCCAACTCCTGACAATAAATCCGCGATACCTACTTGGGCGAATCGAAGAGTAACTGGCTACCCCAAGGGCATATCCCCAAGGTGCAGAAAATAGTGCATGAACTGGAGTGCCAAGCAAGCGATCAAAAATTGATGCAGTTGAGTTAACAAGGTAAATCCAGTTTTCCTCAGCCGTAAATCCTAAAGCGACAGCTATTGTAAAAAGGAAAACGGTACTGGGGCGGGATAAGGTGAAACGCTGATACTCGTTTGCGTACTGATTCCAATACTGAAAAAAAACAACACTGCCTAACTTACAACCTTCTTCAATAGGGCTAACTTCTATTAGTTGGCGTAGGGCAACTCCAACTGAAGACTGAGTAATTTTATGCCAATCTACAACCCAGCTAACTAAATACTCAAATCCCCACTCTAAACCGAGTGCGACAAAGCCTGATAACGCTCCAATTACAAAGAACATTAGCAGCCTAAATAGAGGTGGCGTAGGGGAGATGCGACGATAGTAGTAGGACAGAAGTAAAAGTGGTGGAATAACTGCCCATACCACCAGTTGTACATCCACTTAGTTACTACCGCTTTTGGGCAATTACAGTACGATGGCGGGGAGTATTGCAAGTAATAGTTGGAGCGGTGAAACCAGCTTTAGTTAGCGCCTGCTCAATGTCTAACATGAAATACTCATCTAGATACGGCTCAGTACTTTTTAGTAACGTCAAAACATAGGGTGGCATTTTGGCATAAATTTCTGAGTGGGGGTTCATGTCCATCAGTGCCAAATATCCACCCGGACGCAGCAAACGGCGTGCCTCATGGAAAATCTGCTCAGTTGCCGACTGAGGCAATTCATGAAACATCAGAAAAGCGGAGACTAAATCAAATGAGTTATCTGCTAGCCCAGTAGATTCAGCTGCTGCATGGAGCCAGGTAATTTCGGCATTACGTTGTTGAGAGCGATAATCGGCAACGGATAGAAAATAGGGCGACAAGTCCAAGCCAGTGATCTTAGCCTGGGGATAAATTTTCTGGAGAGCAAACGTACTCATGCCCACACTACACCCCAAATCTAGAATGTCTTGCGGCTGAGCAATAATTTGGCTTTTGAGAATGTCGTGGTAACTTTGGCGCAACTTAGGATCGCCCTGCGCTCCAGCATCAGTCCAAATGCCTGCATGAACGGCGTAAGCAGCAACCTCTACTTCTAGAGCGGCTTCCCAGTTGAGATTACCATTTTCGTAGGCGTGAAACGAGCGGCAGTAGTAGTCTGGGTAAATAAGGTGAGGATTTTGCACATTCGCTAGATGGGATTCCCAATTATGTGATCGCAGTGCCTCCACTTGCTTTGTCCAAGGCACTCCAATTTTCTCAGCACGGAGAATCATCATCTGACGTGCTTGGTGTTTGGCTAATTTTGCTAAAGGCTTAATTGCTAGCACTTTGTTAACCAAGCGTGAAGCTAACCCAGAAGCAGTATTTACAGCTGTCATAACTAAAACGAAGCTGGAGACTAAAGTTTCTTTCACCACCCTACACCTAACTGGGGGTTAGAAGCTATTTGCTTACTATCCAAGCAGAACGTTAGCGCGGCTGTCCCTACCCTCAGCGTAGCGGGGAACGGTTCGGATAGCACGGCGAAGGAGCGTAGCAGCGGAATCGCCAATTAATCTATCGGGTTGTCCTGAGACTTGATATACTCTTTCAGCTTCTCGATAGGCGCTCCACCGCTTGACGCTACATAATAGGAGCCTGACCAAAACGATTGCTTGCTATACCATTTGGCAAACTCCACCGGAAATTCTTTCTTGACCATACGACTAGTTGCTGCTTTCAGTGAACCCGCTACAGCGCTTATTGAATGCTTGGGGTGGAAGTCAACTAGCAAGTGTAAGTGATCTGCCTCTCCTGAGCATTCCATCATCTCGCAGTCCATTGTCTTGCAGACTTGCCAAAACATCTCTCTGATGCGCTCAAGCATCGGTGCGGTAATTGCTTTGCATCTATAGTGGGTTACGAATAGGAAGTGTAACCGCACACTAAAAACGCTATGTGAACCCTTTCTGGGCTTCACTGACTTTGACCCCACCTGCAATGTAATATGTCCTTATGATTACACGCAGAGTTACTTTTCGGCTGTACCCAACTAAAGCTCAAACGGCAAAACTGTTTGAGTGGAGGCGGCTACACGCCTATGTCTACAATTCTGCTATTACTGACCGCAAGGAGAACTATCAGCGGTTAGGAAAATCAATTAATTACTACGACCAGCAGAACTGTTTACCTGCTTTTAAACAAACTTGGGGTGAGTATAAAGAGCTAGGTTCTCATGCGCTACAAGCGATTCTTAAGCGAGTGGATATGGCGTTCCAGCGCTTTTTTAAAAAACTAGGTGGCTACCCAAGATTCAAATCTATTCGGCGGTACAGCGGGTGGACATATCCAGATCATCAATCTTGGAAGGTACATACCTCTGGTGACAATGGTTATTTGGAATTAACCAATCTTGGTTCAATCCAAATGAGAGGAAAGGCGCGTACTTGGGCGCGACGTTTCGGGGGGAAGCTTCCCCCCGAAAGCTCGCTTGGGACACCTACCTACTTGTACCCTTGTTTATCGCAATGGCAAGTGGTTTGCATCTATCACTGTAGACTGTCAGCCAGTTAGAGCAACTGGCACTGGCGCTGTTGGAGTTGACTTTGGCTGTTTAACTGCGGCAGCAATGTCGAATGGGGCTAAGGTTGAGAACCCCCGCTTTTTAGGTAAGACTCAAGCCAAGATCCGTGTAATCTCTAAACAAAAACGCAGAAAACAAGCGCCAAGTCGCAAGCATAAAGTTAAAGCTTCTAGACGTTGGTTAAAAGCTCAAAAACAAGTCTCTAAGCTTCAGCGCAAAGTTGGCACACAACGCAGTAATTGGATTCATCAAGAAGCAACAAAGATTGTGGGCAGTAATAGCCTTGTTGCTACCGAAAAGTTGAATCTCAAAGGGATGACCGCCAAGGGCGCGGTTTTGCGGGGGAATAATTCCTCCGCAAATACCGCATCGAAAAAGGGTAAACGCAAATGCCAAAAATCTGGACTGAATCGCTCAGTTCTAGATGTAGGCATGGGAATGTTTAGGAAGGCGCTGGAATATAAGCTAGCTGAAGCTGGTGGTGTATTTGTTGAAGTTCCTAGCAAAACTGTTAAGCCTTCGCAGACTTGCCCAAATTGTGGTTGTCAGGAACCAAAATCTTTAGATCAACGAGTGCATTGTTGTACTCGTTGCAGTTACACCGAAGACAGAGATGTAGCCGCTGCTAAAGTTATGCTGTCTTGGGCGTTAGGAACTAGCGTCTTCAATCGTGGAGAGGGAAGCTCTACTTCAGTTCCCAAGGAGCGAAAGCACTGCGGAGGACTTAAGCAACTTGCCTCGTTGAAGCGACAGAAACTCCAAGTTCAGCCGTTAGGCGACTTGGAGTAGTTCATCTATTTGGTGGTTCTAGGTTTGAGTGCTACCAACATCTCCACTTGATTGGTTAATTTGTTAGGGCTGATAGTAGTCATGCCAATCCCGCGAATTGAATCTAGAATAGTGCTGACTTCAAGCGGAATCACTGTTTTGTGCCTGAGCTAAATTGCGAGTAATAGACATTGTTTTGTCCATATCAAGGTAGAAGTAGCCTCCATTCGGCTTCTGCAAAGAGCTAGTGACGGTTTTGAAGGTTTCACTGTTGTCAAGGGTTTGGCTAGGAGGATTGGTGATCGCATCAGCTATGGAGCCACCAAAAGCAATAAACATGGTGTCTTGATCTAGCCAACCATGCCCTAATAAAGCTCCTAGCGGCACTTGCCATTGCGTTATCGTTTTATTTCCAATGTTTCTTGGCGCTACGTTGATGAAGTTACTTTTAGCGATCGCATCAAGTTTACTTAAAGTTGCTTCAGCCGTGGCACGATTACTTGTATCAATCATCAAAGCGCCGCCAAACCCCACAGGAGCTAAAATTCCTTGATTAGATGGAATTGCAGCAAAAGGCAAATTCACCATCCATCCAGCCAAAGATATCTTTATCCAGATCAATATTAGCGGTTTTAAGTTGCTGCCTAGCTCCGTCAAGCCCTTGTTGGAGTTGAGGATTAGTTTTTGTCTGCTCTATAAAAGCTGACCATGTACTGTTGATTCCTTGTCCTGTAACGAGAGGCGATCGTCTCTGACGGAAATTGAGCCGCCATCTTGCCAGAAGACGATTTATATTCTGCCTTGATTGCTTTTGGATCTAGTTTAGCGATCGCCTTCAGCCGCAAACCCGCATCATCAACACCAACACCCGCTACTACAGACTTCACTTGCTGCAACTGCGCCAAAGTTTCAGGCAAAAGTTGAGCCGCATTAGGATTGGTAGCTATTAATTGCTGCACCGCACCTGCATAATCAGGCAGGTATATTTGAGCGAACGGTTTTTTACGTCTACACCTCTAGCAAGATCGCTTTCTACACCCTCAATACTTGCAAAACGAAGGCTCTCCTTTAAACGTGTCAATTGCCTGTTCTACAGCTTTCTGTGCGGGAGCAAGTACCAAATGGTCATTTAATACAGCGCTGTAGCTTGCACCTTGCCTATCGTTTCTGTAATTTTTTGACCTTTATAGACAATTTCCTTGCTCTTAATTCCTTTGTCCGCCTGCAACTTGTTAGCAAAATTCAAGGCACTGACTTTATCTTTAATTCCTACTACCAGCAACACATCTGGTTCTTGTGCTAATTGTGGTGTAGCCTGTGCAGGTTTTACTGGGTTTGATGGTAAAACAGCAACCATGACACTACCAACCCAAGGCTTAATATCTTTTTCATAATCAATATTAGATTCAGTTAATATCTGCTGATTAAAATCCTGCACTCCTTTTGCAACCAACTTTTGGGCTTCAGGAGTGCCAAACTGCTGTAACTGTGACCAAGCTTGAGAATCAGTAGAGATAAATGTTGCTATCAATGCTTCATCTGGCACAACTTTGGCACTAGCCAGAGGACTTAATGCACCTCCAAAAGCCCCTTTAAAGTACAAGTAGCTTGGCTGCGCCTCCTGCTACGACTACAGCAACGCCAACAGCAGGAATTAGAATTGACTTTTTTTGCGGCATTTTATTTTCCTTAGATTAACTCTGTTGAGATTGTTACCAACACTTGCATAAGTGCCACTGGAAAAATTTATACTTAGCACTCATTCCTAACCCAATTATTAAGTCATAAATTCTGAACATAGCAATACTTAATTATTAAAAATCCTTTAACTGAGAATTGATTTTAAAAGATTATCGTTCAGCTAGAAACTTAACTCCGATGGTTCTACCAGTAATTTAGCAGTCAAATGGTCAAGTGAGTAGCGGCTAGTAGCATCTGCATCCATCTTCCAATAAGATGTTACAACCCTGATGCTGTAACTATTTGCCGACTTGCTCGCACCACAGGTTTTATCCGGAAAGATCAACTGTTAGTGCTACCACATCAAATAACTTATTTGTTGTCATCTCGTATTAACTCTAAATCTATCGAGGATAGCAGGTTATTAATTTTGAGTCCTACACTGCAAACTAGTCCTAGAGAATACACTGCAAACTATTTCCGAATTTCTGCAAGGAAGATGCTAGAGAATAATTTCCTGTAGCAAATATTACAAGTAAAATTATTCTTACTTCCTAAAAATTTTTTTGGGAGATTTCCGAAATTGCCTCTCATGCATTTGAAGGAAATGTTAGATTGTTAATTACAACTGTCTACATCTGTACTTACCTCTAAGGTAACAATTCTATTTACTTCCAAGATTATCAAATTTTAATGGACTAAAATTTTCAAGCTTTTTTTGCATAAAAACTAAATTAGTGGCTGATAAGTTAACAAGACTAATAAAAAGCTATTTCCCCTGAGCAAATAACTCAAAGCTAATAGTGAAATTAAAATGAACCATGTACAAAAATTTTAACCGTGAGAACTTACTAAAAAGAGATCATATTAATACTTTTGTACGAAATCAACTCATTTTAATCATAGTCATGATAGAGATAATACTCTCGAATTTTTATACTGATAGGACTGTATGCAAGCTCGATTTTGTGAAGACTTATTACAACACCTAAAATTTTGCGTAAAACGCAAGTTTAACCCTGAAGTAATAATTAGCAGCTTAAAACTACAGATTTTGAGTTTGCATACATAACCAAGTAAGAAAGGAGAAAACACTAGACTTACAAATTATTTCAAGCACAACCATTACAGCTAATTGAGGATTTCTCTTATGTTGAAGATTGATGTTATCTCTGGCTTAAAGGATGAAGAGTATCGGCATATCTTGAATCTGAAAATCAAACTAACAGATACAACGATAGAATCAGTCCTGCCAAATCCACCAGATCAATATACACGGATCATTGAAGGAATATCTTAATGAGATCTACCTGCTCTATAGATAGTCTGAAAGCCGATCTCTTGCAAATTCTGGGGTTACATGAACCTTCGGTCGTTATTGCAGGACATTGCCTTGCAGACGATATGGAAGAACTTTCCAATGAAGGCGAGGGAGAGAGTAATGTCCTTTGCCTTTGGTGTGGAACTTGTTGCTGAAGCAATTCAAAGAGGGTTAAACAGCAACCTTGTACTTTGGGTGAACGATATTGGTATAGAGATTGAAGATCGGCAATCCTCAAGGCTGATTACGTACTACCTGAGGAACTATCAGCGGCTGCGGACAGCTCTGGGTTGGATCGCGATCGCTTGATTATCTTGTTCGAGAGTACGATGCGAAACAAAGCCTCCGTATTGTTAAGCGAAGCTTTATCGCCGGAAATCTGACTTGTTTGAGCGTGTTGATTCTAAAGCAAGAACCTAGTGAGATGTGTTGAAGATTTACAGGCGATTTGGAATCACATCCAGCGCCCCTACATCATCAAAGGACCTAATGACGAAAAGCTGGTAGTAAAAGACGGTGAAATGCAATTTGAGAACTATCAGCTTGCGGAACAGCTCTGGGTTGGATCTTCGCTTGATTATCTTGTTCGAGTACGATGCGAAACAAAACCTCCGTATTGTTAAGGAAGCTTTATCGCCGGAAATCTGACTTGTTGAGCGTGTTGATTCTAAAAGCAAGAACCTAGTGAATGTGTTGAAGATTTACAGTGCGATTTTGGAATCACATCCAGCGAGTGTAGCCCCTACATCATCAAAGGACCTAATCTGGTAGTAAAACGGTCTAATCCGAAATGCAATTTCAACAACATTCTTCCAAAGAACTTACGAAGAAATGCCAAGCAAAGCTGATAGTCAATGTATTCAATGAGCTTTACGCCTATCGATTGGATCTTGGAATCCATGTAAGTCAAAAGATTCTTGATAATCCGAGTTCTTTTATTAATGTGTTTTGCGATGGCAAACACTTCTCTTGGAATGGAAAAGTTTTCCTTGACCAGAATACTCCAACCCAAGGATTACTGGAGCTGACACACTCTGATCCAGCAATCCTACCTGGATAATACACCACTTAATTGAGGAATAGACCTATGAAGATTATTGTCAGGATGCTTACGGTTTTACTATTAACTGGACTGGTGCTACCAGCTTCGGCAGCACCCCAAAAAAAGCGGTAAAATATCGTTCAGTCAGCTTACTCTGGTTTATTGGTGGAACTCAAAACCTCTACCCTTGTGAAGTTCCGCCAACAGATAAGGAAACAACCGCAGCAACTTGCCACAATCACCCAGTTCTGGACTTAAGAACAAATAAGATTGTTGGAGTTGCCCGCGATGCAACTAACGATGTTGAGCAGATTGGTACTGGAATTGTTGCTACGGGAACGACAACTTTTAACATTAATGGCTTGGGTACTCTAACAGTTCGAGGACGAGGAACTATTCAGCCTGTGCTAGTGGAAAATTCTCGATTCACCTGGAGATCCAGTGCTTTCCAAGGAGAACGCCCAACACCGATCACTAATATTGCTGGCATCTTTCCCAACCCAAAGCAACAAAATATGATCCTGTCTGGGACGGGAGCCTTCAAGGGTGCAAGAGGTAAGTTCGCCCTCTTTGGAGCTTTGGATCTGTCAAATGCCCAAAACAATCAAGATACCTTCAACTGTATCTATAAGATTGATATCCAAGTTCCGGTGAGCCAGTCTGAACAAAGATAGCGATCACTATCTTGAATACTTTAGACCTGCGATAGTGGCTAACTTCTAGCAAGAAGTACCAAACGTCGCTATCGCCAGTGTCAGAGTACGAAGGTAATTAAAAGAAATTGCTATGCTTGAAAAGCTAATCGCTGCACAACTACGTACGCCATCGGGCGTGTTAGCTGGACTTACTGCCTGGAGTATGAACCGGATGAACCGGGAGATGACCCAGTTCGCTATCCGAAACCTGAAAATCCACCCGCATCACACCGTGCTTGATATCGGTTTTGGTGGTGGAATATCACTTGACTTGATCGCAGAAGCAACATCTGATGTAGCGATCGCAGGTATAGAGATATCTCAAACAATGGACTGTACTGTGCTCGAACTCGTTATGCTCAACTGATTAAACAGGGAAAACTAGAGTTAGCTCAAGGAAGTGTGGAACAGATCCCATATCCCGACGAGCATTTTGACAGAATTTGTACTGTTAATACTGTTTACTTTTGGTCTGATCCAGACGCAGGTGTAAGAGAAGTTTTCCGTGTGCTGAAACCAGGTGGATTGTTTGCCCTTTGTTTTCGACCGCGTGCAGATATGGAGTCTTTGAAGTTTACAAGATCCGGATTTAATCTCTATACATCAGAGGATATTGTCTTGCTGTTGAATCACTACACCGCAGTCCAGATCGCTTCAGCACGAGATCAGCATTTAGGATACGCTTGCGCGATCGCCTGCAAGAACTGAAGGGGGATAAAGAGCAAATGGAAGAAATTATGCAACTGAATGCCCAGGGTCTTCATTGCCCACTTCCGGTACTTAAAGCCAAGAAGGTTCTAGCATCAATGGTTGTTGGTCAGCTATTGGAGGTTTCGGCAACAGATGAGGACTCTGTGCGGGATTTTGAAGCTTTTACGCGATCGCATGGTCATCTATTGCTCAAGTCCTGGCAAGCGAACGGTGTCTTTGTGTTTTTGATTCAAAAAGGTGAAACCAGCTAGGAGTATAAGTCTGAGTTAATTAAGCAAACCTTATGCATAGGGATAATATATGACACTCAATACATACGAGCGATGTAATCCTCAGATGAGGGGTCTTGATCTCCTTCAGAAAATTCGTACTGATTTTATCGGTATTGATACTCACTACACCTTAGCCACCGCCAAAAGGTCAAAGCGTCACTTTCTCGACTCGGCTGCATCGACATTGATGATGAAAACAGCCCAGGCAACAGCCTTCGAGTTCCTCAATCATTATTCAAATACACACAGCATCACCCATTTTTCAGCTCGCATATCTACAGAAGCCTATGAGTGGGCTCACGCACGGATTCTCTCTTTCTTACATGCAGATCCAGAAGACTATACTTGCATTTTCTTGGGCAGCGGTTCTACTAGTTGCTTTAACCGGATCTCCAAAATTTTTAGAGATTTAAAGCCGGATCAAAATACCGTCCTCATATCTCTCATGGAGCACCACTCCAATGACCTACCCCATCGCCAACACCATGACAACGTGTTCCATATTCCCCTTGAGGGTGAGGGTAGGCATATGGGGCATCTGAACATGATCGCACTTGAAGATCTGCTACAGAAATATCAAGGAGATGTCAGCTATGTCGCTGTAACTGCGGCTAGCAATGTGACTGGTATTATTAACCCGATCCACGAAATCGCCCAGCTAGCTCATGCCTACGGTGCGTATGTGGTAGTCGATGGGTCTCAAATTGTCGCTCGTCAGTCGGTGAACGTTGGTCATAATGTTCCCCACTCACGTAATATTGACGCTTTTATATTTTCTGGACACAAGGTTTACGCACCAGGCTCACCGGGAGTGATGGTCGTTCGTAGAGAAGTAATACAAGATGTCGTTCCGACCAATGTTGGTGGAGGAATGGTTAATAGAGTTTTTCGCCAAAGCTACGAAGTTTCGCCAAAGCTTCCTGACCGTGAAGAAGCAGGAACGCCGAATATTTTAGGTGCTATCACTCTAGCTGCTGCCATCGAAGTGCTAGACCGTATTGGCATGGATATAGTCTCTAAAGAAGAAGAACGGCTGCTGCAAATGCTATTGCTCGGACTACAAGACATTCCGGAGGCAATCATTTATGGCAGTTATGACCTCAGCCGCTATCCGCGTGTAGCTACTGTGGCGTTCAATCTGGCAGGATTTGATCATGGATTACTCGCAACGATCCTCAACGACTATTACAACGTTGCCGTTCGCAATGACTGTTTCTGCGCCCATCCGTATGTGCGCGAAATGCTTTTACAGGAACTTTGGGATCTGGATGTATTGAATGATCTCAACCAGGATGTCTTCGATCATCTCGATCAGGAATTTATTAAAGCGCGGCAGGGTATGGTAAGAGTAAGTCTAGGACTCTATACCACTGAAAGAGACATTGAAGCATTGCTTGCGGCAATTTGTGATCTAAATTCCCAGCATGATTTTTATGCCCAGCAATATTCTTACCAAGGGAATGGTGTATACCGTCATAACGAATTCCAGCCAAACCATACATCTCTTTTTCATCCCCAAGACGTGGTGAACTTCTTTTTGAAGAACAAATAGTTGATGCTTTGCCAGATATTAGCCTGCATTGAGACGTTAACCTGGAGAAGATACGTTTTTGAGGTTACTGTTAACCTTTTCAGGCGATACCTTTTAGTGTTGCAAGGGTCAAGAAGAATCAATGTCAAAGTCTTATTTTGATGCAGAAAATAGCCGCCACCGTTCCTTTGAGTTACCAGGGGCAAAACCTCATTACAACCCCGATCGCCCCGGACAGGTTGAGCATATTTTTCTAGACCTCAGCCTAGATATTCCCAATCAAAGTTATTACGGCACTTGTGCTATCCAGCTGAATCCAATCCGCAGTGGAATTGAGCGGTTGACGTTAGAGCGGTTAACCTCAATATTCAGTCTGTGCAAGTTGACAACACACAGCAATCATTTGACTACGACGGCTCAGAACTACAAATTCAACTCTCTACACCGACGCAGATTGGCAATCCAATAACGATCGCGATCGCCTACTCTGTCGAAAAAGCCTCAACGCGGTCTTTACTTCATTGCCCCAGATAAACATTACCCCAACAAACCCACCCAAGTCTGGACTCAGGAGAAGACGAAGACTCCCGCTTCTGGTTCCCCTGTTTCGATTACCAGGACAGCTTACTACTTCAGAAATTCGCGTCAGAGTTCCCCAACCCTTGATTGCAATTTCTAACGGGCAGCTAATTCACACAGCAGAAGATAGCGACTATAAGATCTACCACTGGTCACAAGAACAACGACATCCCACTTACTTGATGACTCTGGCGGTAGGAGATTTTGCTGAAATTCAAGATCAATGGCAAGGTAAACCTGTAACCTACTACGTCGAAAAAGGTCGGGAGGAAGATGCCCGCCGCAGCATGGGCAAAACTCCGCGCATGATTGAGTTTTTCAGCGATAAGTATGGCTACCTTTACCCCTTTCCCAAATACGCCCAAGTCTGCGTTGACGACTTTATTTTTGGAGGCATGGAAAATACCTCCACAACCTTACTAACAGATCGTTGCTTGCTAGATGAACGAGCGGCGCTGGATAATCGCGGTACTGAGAGCTTGGTTGCTCACGAACTGGCGCATCAATGGTTTGGAGATTTAGTCGTAATCAAACATTGGTCTCATGCCTGGATTAAGGAAGGCATGGCTTCTTACTCGAGGTGATGTGGACAGAAGCAGAGTACGGGGCGGAAGATGCCGCCTACTACCGTCTATTAGAAGCGCGTAATTACATCGCTGAAGATAGCAGCCGCTACCGCCGCCCAATTGTCACCCACGTATATCGCGAAGCAATTGAACTGTATGATCGCCATTTATACGAAAAGGGATCTTGTGTCTACCATATGATTCGAGCAGAGTTGGGAGACGAGTTATTTTGGCACGCAATCCACACCTTTGTCCAAGATAATGCCCACCAAACTGTAGAAACAATTGACTTGCTCGAGCAATTGAAAAGGCTACTGGGCGTAATCTTCTATTCTTATTCGACCAGTACGTTTATCGCGGCGGTCATCCCGATTTCAAAGTCGCTTACTCCTGGGACGGAGACAGCAACCTAGCTAAGGTTACAGTTACTCAAACCCAGGCAAAAGAAGGTAACGACGGCATTAGCAGTGAATTATTCGACCTAAAAATCCCCATTGCCTTTGGCTATATGCAGCAAGAGGTAGGAGAGCAGGGGAGCAGGGGAGCAGGGGAGCAGGGGGAGCATACTATCTCGCCACTGTTTAAAACTTTTAGAGTGCGGGTTCATGAGCAGGAACAAAGCTTTTACTTTCCTCTGGAGTCAAAACCTCAATTTGTCAGCTTTGATGCTGGAAACAACTGCTTAAAAACTGTGTCTCTGGAGTATCCAGTGCCGGAACTGAAAGCGCAACTGGAATTTGACCCTGATCCAATCTCCCGGATTTACGCAGCTGAAGCTTTAGCGAAGAAAGGTGGATTGGAGACGGTAAAAGCTCTCTTTACTGCGTTGAAGCGCGATTCCTTCTGGGGTGTCCGCACAGAAGTGGCTAAAAATTTAGCAGAAATCAAACTTGATCAGGCATTTGACGGGTTAGTAGCTGGATTGCAAGATCAAGATGCTTTGGTGCGCCGAGCGGTGGTAGAAGCACTTGCCAACATCAAAACGCACGATGCCTATAAAGCTCTGAAACCGTTGGTAGAAAAGGGTGACGCTAGCTATTACGTTGAGGCGGCTGCTGCGAGAGCGTTGGGAGGAATTGCGGCGGTCAACTTGGATGAAAAGCTTAAGGAAGATAAGGTACTGAAGCTGCTCAAATCTATTTTGGAGAAAAGGGCTGGTTGGAATGAGGTGGTGCGCTCAGGTGCGATCGCTGGACTTAGCCAACTAAAGACTTCTGTTGCAGCACTCGATCTAATTCTGGAATACACCAGATTAGGTGTACCGCAACCGCTGCGCTTATCAGCAATTCGCGCCCTGGGTAATATTTCTACTGGTCAAACTCCTGTTAACCTAGAGCGGATCTTGGAGCGATTAACAGAACTATCTACACAAACTTTTTTCTTAACACAAGTATCAGTAGTCGCTGCTCTGGGACAAATGGAAACCCTTAAAGCAATTGCCATTCTCAACTCTTTAGCTAACCAAACACCAGATGGTCGAGTGCGTCGTATGGCTGAAGAGGCAATGCAACGGGTACAAAAAAATGCTGGCGCAGACCAAGCTGTAAACCAATTGCGGTCAGATCTTGACCAGCTTAAAAAGTCAAATCAGGAACTTAAAAGCCGCTTGGAAGAACTAGAAGCTAAGTCTTTGTCTGGGATGAAATAGAGCAAGGGACAAGGGGATCTAGTCTCTTTGTCTCTTCTTTCACTTTAAGTTTCTTAATAAGTCTTTGTAGTTTTGTATAATATAATTAACAAAAAGATAAAAATAGCCGTTGTAAGTTCAGTTGAATGAAATAGCTCCAAGAAAATTTAAAAATACATAATTGCTATTTTTTTAGATAAAAACGATTACTAACTAATAATCGTAACTTTTGTAAATAGCCTTGATAAAAAACATTATAAAATTTAGTCGAAGAGGCAATTTAAGGCGTGGGTCAGCATCAACTTAGTCAGAATAATCGGCGATACAATTCAGATGCGATCACCCAATACTACCGCTATCGTCCCTGGCGTGTTTTTTGGCGTACTTTCACGGTTATCTGGTCTTTTGCTGGATTTATTCTTAGCCTTAAATTGGACGAATGGTTAAACAAAATTGAGCAAAATAAGTTAAAACGAGCCGCGCAGTTGCGGCAGCTACTTACTCGGCTTGGTCCAACTTTTATTAAAGTCGGTCAAGCTTTGTCCACAAGACCCGATTTAATCCGCAAAGATTTCTTAGACGAACTTGTTAAGCTACAAGATCAATTGCCTGCCTTTGATAATGCTCTAGCCTTTGCAACTATTGAAACTGAGTTACAACGCTCCGTCAAAGACGTTTTTAGCGAAATCTCCCCAGATCCCGTAGCAGCAGCCAGCTTAGGTCAAGTTTACCGAGCACGCCTTTACAACGGTGAAGAAGTTGCAGTAAAAGTGCAACGCCCCAACTTGCGACCTGTAATCACACTTGACCTTTACTTAATGCGGTGGGCAGCCGGATGGTTAGCTCCCTGGTTGCCTTTAAATCTTGGTCACGATCTGACGCTGATTGTAGACGAGTTTGGCACAAAGTTATTTGAAGAAATTGACTATCTCAATGAAGGTCGAAACGCGGAAAAATTTGCCACTAACTTCCGCAACGATCCCCACGTAAAAGTGCCATCTATTTACTGGCGATTTTCTGCAACCCGCGTTTTAACCCTGGAATGGATTAACGGATTTAAGCTGACAGATACTGAACGCATCCGTGCAGCAGGACTTGATAGCAATACCTTAATTCAAGTTGGAGTTACAGCAGGCTTGCAACAGCTATTGGAACACGGATTCTTTCATGCTGATCCCCATCCAGGCAATTTGTTTGCCATGCCAGATGGTCGTATGGCATACATTGACTTTGGCATGATGGATCAACTAGATGAATACACAAAAGAAACTTTAGTTGATGCAATTGTACATCTAGTTAATAAAGACTACACCGAGTTAGCCAAAGACTATGTAAATCTAGGTTTTTTGACTCCAGAAACAGATATTCGCCCAATTGTGCCTGCTTTAGAAGCTCTACTGGGGAATGCAATTGGTCAAAGTGTGGGTGATTTTAACTTTAAATCAATCACAGATTCCTTTTCGGAATTAATGTACGAATTTCCTTTCCGAGTTCCAGCGAAGTTTGCCTTGATTATCCGTTCTCTAGTGACGCAAGAGGGCATCGCGCTTAGTCTCAACCCAGATTTTAAAATTGTCGAAGTAGCTTATCCTTATGTAGCGCGACGGCTACTAACGGGAGAAACACCAAAGCTGCGGCGACGGCTGCTTAACTTGTTGTTTAAAGATGGTAAATTCCAGTGGCAGCGGTTGGAGGACTTAATTGCGATCGCTCGTGCTGATGAGAACTTCGATTTATTGCCCACAGCTCAACTAGGTCTGCAATATCTCTTGTCTGATGAAGGTAAGTTTCTTAGGCAACAACTAGTTTTAGCACTTACTGAAGATGATCGCCTGCACACTGCGGAAGTTCAGCGCATCTGGAATCTTGTCAAAAATGACTTAAAGCCGAATCGCTTATTTAACGTTGCAGTTGGTGCCTTAACAGAATTGTCTAAATCTCCAGCGACAACACCGAAAGCAATGTTTTAAACAGGTAGCGTTTCCAAGGGAGTAAGGGTGTTATTGTGTTAGGCACTCTTGCTATGTTTATGGTTTAAACGTCTACCCCTCACTAATTGGAGTTCTTGATGTCGTACTATTCACCGCCGTATTTCCTACTAGTTATCGGTATCCTAGTTGCTTTAACTTCTGGTGCAGCATTTTCCGCGACACTTAAACAAATTGTGCAAAAATGGTCGAGCGATCGCGCTGCAAATGTAAAAACACAATTACGAACAGAACAATTGCTGCTGCCGTATTTGGGAATTGCTGCTGGTGTTTGTATTTTTCTTTCTTCAGGTTTAGAAATCTTTGGCTTTATAGGTTGGCTTTCTTATGCAGTTGCTGTACCAATTACTTTATTGCTTAGCTTCCTAGTTTGGTATCAACTAGGAAGTATGTTTGTTTTAGTAGAACAGCAAGGATTCCGCTCTTTAGATTTAGATTCCTGGCAATAGTAATCAGCGCTGTTAGATTTCATCCCCAGCAAAAGTTAACAGGTAAGATTGGATATTGATCAGGGAAAGACAATGCAGATAACTCGAATTCCGGCACTTTCAGATAATTACATTTTTTTGCTGCATGATCCTCAGCAAAATATTGCTGCCGTTGTCGATCCAGCAGAGGCTGAACCAGTGCTTAAACGACTCGCAGAACTAAAAGCAGAGTTGGTGGCAATTTTTAATACACACCATCATATTGATCATGTGGGTGGCAATCGCCAATTGCTGCAACACTTTAGCCAAGCTAAAGTCTATGGCGGGGTAGAGGATAAAGGTAGGATTCCAGGGCAGCAAGTATTTTTGCAAGAAGGCGATCGCGTTCAGTTTGCTAACCGTTGGGCTGAAGTTCTATTTGTTCCGGGACATACCCGCGCTCACATCGCTTATTATTTCCCACCGGAGCAGCCGAGTGAAACGGGAGAATTATTCTGTGGCGATACTTTATTTGCTGGTGGCTGCGGTCGTTTACTTGAAGGCACTCCGGCTCAAATGGTCGCATCCCTTAGTAAATTGCAAAGCTTACCTGATAATACGAGAGTCTGGTGCGCCCACGAATACACTCTGAAGAATCTCCAATTTGCCCTTACTGTTGATGGCAGTAACCCAGATCTAAAATCTCGCTTTACTGAAGTCAAGGCTAGTCGTAAATACTTAGAAGCAACTGTGCCATCAATGCTGGGCCTAGAAAAGCGTACCAACCCATTTTTGCGCTGGAACCAGCCGAACTTACAATCAGCCGTCAATAGTCACGATCCAGTCCAAACTTTTGCCCGGTTGCGGGGAATGAAAGATCAATTTTAGAGCTTGGCAGTGCCGGAAAAACATTTTTCTAGTCTTGTGAGGAATACCTGCTGAGGCTATCGCAGGCATCGCTGACAATTTGTTACTATAAGTTGTTTGTTAGCATGATAAATCCATTCCATAATCCCCTTGGTATAAATTAGGATGATCAGGATAGTTCTCCAATAACTAGCAAATTCTTGTTAAATCCCAGTAATTAAAACTTTATCGGAAAGACAATGGCGAAACGTGTGCAATTAGTCCTAAAACAGGATGTTAGTAAGCTAGGAAGATTAGGCGACTTAGTTGAAGTTGCTCCAGGTTATGCTCGCAATTACCTAATTCCCCAAAAGTTTGCGGTTAATGCAACTCCGGGTATTCTCAAGCAAGTTGAACGCCGCAGAGAGCAAGAGCGGCAAAGGCAGTTGGAATTGAAGCAACAAGCTCAAGACCTTAAAAGCACTTTTGAAAATATTGGTCGCTTCACAATCGCGAAACAGGTTGGGAAGAAAATGCCATTTTTGGTACTGTCACTGACCGCGAAGTTACAGCCTTAATCCAAGAAGCGATCAATCAAGAAGTAGATCGGCGCGGAGTTACTTTACCTGATATTAGCAAAACTGGTACTTATAAAGCTGAAATCAAACTTTATCCAGATGTTACAGCGATAGTAGAAATTCAAGTAGTACCTGAATAGCTATCCTTAAAATAAAAAGAATCCAGGAGCCAGTCAGAATGATTTATTCTGACTTTTGACTTCTGATTGCTCTATCATGCAACAACTCAGTTTTCAAAATAGTGGTAGCGATCGCCTGCCGCCGCAAAATATTGAGGCGGAAGAAGCAATTTTGGGAGGTATTCTGCTAGAATCCAGAGGCAATCAGCCGAGTTAGCGATCGCCTCACACCAGAAGCTTTCTATATCAGTGCTCACAAAGATATCTACCAAGCAGCGCAAAGGCTCCACAGCCAAGGTAAGCCTACTGATTTACTGAGTATTTTTGCTTGGCTTTCTGACCACGATCTGCTAATCCGCATTGGCGGCAAAAGTAAATTAGCACAGTTGGTAGATCGCACTGTATCAGCGATAAATATTGACTCATTGGCGGCGTTGGTAATGGATAAATACCTACGTCGGCGGTTAATAAAATCCGGTAATGAAATTGTGCAACTCGGTTATCAGACGGAGACTGAGTTGCCAATTGTTCTTGACCAAGCAGAACAAAAAGTCTTTAGCATTACTCAAGAGCGCCCCCAGCAAGGTCTAATTGCTGTTTCTGACACGCTGATCCATACTTTTCAGGATATTGAGAATCGGCATCAGGGCATTGCTCTACCTGGTCTTTCTTGTAATTTCTATGACTTGGATGCGATGACTGGAGGCTTTCAGCGTTCTGATTTGATCATCGTCGCTGGTCGTCCATCAATGGGAAAAACTAGCTTTGCCTTAAACTTAGCTTTTAATGTCGCTGCTATCCACAAACTCCCAGTTGCTATTTTCAGTTTAGAAATGTCAAAGGAGCAGTTAGTGCAGCGGCTACTGGCTAGTGAAGCTGGCATTGAAAGTAATCGTTTACGGGCGGGGCGGGTTAGTCAAAATGAGTGGGAATTGTTAAGCCGTGCTATTGGTATGCTGTCAGAAATGCCAATTTTTATTGACGATACCCCAAATATTACAGTTACAGAAAATGCGATCGCAGGCTCGTCGTCTTCAGGCAGAACAAGGTGAACAACTAGGCTTGATTTTAATTGACTATTTGCAATTGATGGAAGGTAGTGGCGATAATCGAGTGCAGGAGTTGTCAAAAATTACGCGAAGTCTTAAAAGTTTAGCGCGTGAACTTAATGTTCCGATTATTGCTCTATCACAATTGAGTCGCGCAGTTGAAGCCCGCACTTATCAAGCGCCCAATGTTATCTGATTTACGTGAAAGCGGAAGTATTGAGCAAGACGCAGATTTAGTAGTTATGCTTTATCGCGATAGTTACTACAATCCAGACTCTCCAGATAGAAATATTGCGGAAGTGATCATAGCAAAACATCGTAATGGTCCAACTGGAACTGTTAAGCTACTGTTCGATCCAAATTTGACCAAATTTGTTAATTTGGCAAAATCACAAAATTATTAAAATATGAATTAAATGCCCAGTTATGCTTGCAGCATAACTGGGCATGGTTAAAATAATTTTGCTTCAATTGTTAATTAAAACTAATTCAAAGCAAAATAGTTAGCTAATTCTCAACAATTCAACATCAAAAATTAAAGTTGAATTAGGTGGAATTACACCACCAGCACCACGAGCGCCATAGCCTAACTCTGGCGGAATAATTAACTGGCGACGTTCACCGACTTTCATCGTGCTAAGTCCTTCGTCCCAGCCTTTAATTACCTGTCCCTCGCCTAATTTAAATGAAAAAGGTTGATTGCGATCACGTGAACTGTCGAACTTGGTACCATCTTCCAAAGTGCCAGTGTAGTGAACTACAACTGTTTGACCCTTTTTCGGAGTCGCCCCAGTTCCCTCTTGTAACACTTTATACTTTAATCCGGAATCTGTAGTAGTAACGTCGGTATCAGGCTGTGAATTAAACATAGTATTGTTGCTTGCAATCAAATTATTTTCAGTTAGCGTAGTGAGCACAGGTTGGTTTTGGCTCAGATCAGCCGCGATCGCATTTTGTCCACTAAATTGAGCAAACACTAAAACTAAAACACACGTCAGCACAACTCCCATGCTAATTAAAAATTCCCTCAAAGTCAGCCCTCCATCAGTTCATCTCAATCTACCATTGAAGCGCAATTAATTCCGTTTAGAAAATGGGATGCGTTATTTATTACCTCTAGAGTTTAATCATAAATCCTTGAGAGAAATTCAAATTAGTTCTATCCATACTTCATTATTTTTACAACAAAACACATTTTTCAGCCCCTTTGCTGTTGGGGCTGCTCCACACAAAATTTATCAACGCCAGAGCTTATTTTCCAAGTCACGAACCTGGCGCTCTAGTCTATCAATGCGCCCTCTCAGTTCGTCCATCTCCGACTGACGAGGCACTCCTAAATCTTGCATCATAGTCCGCATTTGCCGCTGCATCTGTACCTCCAAGTTGCCTTGCTCCGACTTTAACTGCTGCATCATGTCATCGATAAATACCTTGGCTTGCTCTGGGTTGAGCTTGCCATCCTTAACTAATTCATCGCTGGCTTCCCGAATTTTTTCTGCTACCAGAGATGTTGTGCCAACACCGAGCATCATTAGCTGTTTAATCCAGTTGTTGTTATCCATTCTGCCTTCTTTGTTACTTAATAAAAGGGATCAGACGCGGGTTAGGGGTAAGCCGTTTTGCCAAGTGCAGGCTACTAAACTTCTTAGATATTGATTTTTCACGCCTAACGGAACTTGGCACAGAATATTTCCTAACTCCTAATCTCTAGCCTTTGAACTTTTGTTTGATAAAGCTATGCTTGAAACGTGAACCATTAAAGCCTACAGTTCTATTGTGACAAATTTGAAGATGTGCCTACGGTTGCAAAAGAGAGAATAACTAGGGTGATTATCGAGTTGTTCAAGGTCAAAGTTGCCCCTGTTCAGAAACAATATCTTGAGAAAGATACTGAAATCTGGACACAGGCACTTGTTACCTACCCTGGATTTCTTGGTAAAGAGGTTTGGCTCAACCCTAATAAACCCTCGGAAGTTATCTTAGTAATTCGTTGGGCTAGCCGCGAACAGTGGAAATCTGTTTCTATTGAGCTACTCGATGCAATTGAACAACAGTTTGCTCAAGCGTTGGGCGACATTTATCAGATTGTTGAGCTATCTGAGTATCAGGTTCACAAGTTTAGGCAATCATAGACGTAACTATTATTTAGAATCGAGACTAGGAGTAATTTTTGTTCTATTAATGCCAAACTGTCCCCGTTGCAACCAATTTATTGATATACAATCACTTAGCTGCCCTTATTGCCGCATACCTTTGAAGGCTTACGGTCATTCAGGCATTCCTTTACACCGTGCAATTGGAGAAGCATCTTTATGCGAAAGTTGTACTTATAATGCAGATGATACCTGTAATTTTCCCCAACGTCCCCATGCTAGAGAGTGTACGCTTTACCAAGATATTTCTCAAATTAAGTTGGGTGCAAAACAGAACCGTAACACCAATAGTAACTTTTTCTCACCTGCGTCAACCTGGGTAAGACGCAACCAAACCTGGCTGCTTTTACTGGGTCTATTGTTCATAAGTTTTTTAATTGCTTTATAGGGGCGGCAAAATTATCTTAGCTAAACTTAAGTTTCACTTACTAAGCATAATCTTGACCTCATCTCCTATATATAAAACCTTTCCCGCTTCCGATTCAGGTACGCAAGTATTTACACCCAACCTGAAAAAGTGATTAAAGCGAGTGGATGCTACCCAGGGTGGTAGAGACTCTTTGCGTTTAGTAACGAATATCTTTTGAAAGTTGGCATAAGTAACTCCTGTAATCGAGTTCCGGGTTGGGACAACACAGCGTTGACAAGGATTAATACCTTCAAACAATACCTCTCCTACCTGAAACTGCACACAGTCACCTGCTTTAGCAAATAAATGGTCTTCCCAAAACGGCGGGACTCCAGCAATTTCAAGATTTGTCCGCAAGCGGAGTCGCATTTCTTCTACCCTCAATCCAGGGAACCATGACGTGACTGTTTCAATGGTTTCCGTGCTGATAACAGTTGGTCCGGTTGCAGTAGTATCGTCTGGGAAACCAGTCTCTGAGTTCTGGACAAATTTGACAGGGAAACCAAAATAATCACTCAACCAAGCTTGTAGAGTAGCTTGTTCTTGAAACATATTAAAAAAAATTGGGTTTGTTGTTAGGAAGAGCACACGGCTGAAC
>JAUJND010000076.1 GCA_030446505.1 Chroococcidiopsidaceae cyanobacterium YX2bin18
CCTAGAACAGATTGCCACTTAGAGAAGTTCAGTGTAGTTCCCTAACTCCTAACTTCTAGAGATTGGTTCTAGCTCCACCAAATTAACACCAAATACCTCAGCAAAAGCCACTGCTACTGAAGAGCGAACTTCCTCTAGATTAATTTCTGGAATCCATTCAGCCAAGCTACCAACGGGCTTATCAGAAATACCGCAAGGCACAATTTGCTCAAAGCCTGACATATCAGGACATATATTTAAGGCAAAACCATGCATCGTGATCCAGCGACTTACCTTAATTCCAATAGCAGCAACCTTTCGTCCTTCTAACCAAACACCAGTTAACCCTGGCAGGCGATCGCCTTTCAACCCGTAAACTGCTAATACCCGGATTAACACTTCTTCCAACTGCCGCAGATACCAGTGTAAATCTTTACAATAATGTTGCAAATTTAAAATTGGGTAGCCTACCAGTTGCCCTGGGCAATGATATGTTACCTCACCACCTCTTTCTACTCGATAAACATCATAGCTATTGTCAATATCCTTGATAAATTCCAGACTGGCTCCCTGTCCCAGAGTATAAACGGGAGGATGCTCTAGCAAGATTAAGACATCATTCAGCTTAGGGTTGGAGAGCCGCTCTTGCAACAGCGATCGCTGCCACTCTAAAGCAGCTAGATAAGATACCAGCCCTTGGTTATATAGCCAGCACTGACGGCGTTGTGTCTGAGCTAAGTTATTCAAGAATATCTACTTACTCACAATCACGCTAAAAAACAAGTGTACTTTTCGCAAATTTTGTTTCAACTTCCTATTTAAAAATCAAGAAATGTCACAGGATGCAAAGGTTTCTAAAGAGAGATCAAACGTCTTTGTTTTCCAAAATACAAAGTGTTAAGGTGAATGCAGAACCTCAAGTTGGCAGGGAGGAAGCTGCTTCTAACTTAACCATATGATCCTAAGTTGGGAGGTTAAATGCGAAATACCAACATTTACATAGTTGGTTAAATGCATAATTGAGAAAAATCTTAATAACACCTGCATCGCTAACTACCTAAAAATCTTAACAGGTATAGGTGTTATTGACAGGCTGTAATTGGTAAAAATTGCAACATAACTTTTGTTTTGCGTACTAACGACGTAACTCGAATCTGAAGATCCGAGCTACACGGCAAACCTACTTAAGATGGGCGCACGTACTTAGAAACTCGACAATTGTTTTTGGGAAAGGCAATTTAAACCACATCCGTTTTACCTAAAACAGGTTTAAATCATAGTCCAGTGGGAGAATTGAATATGAAGCTAGTTATCCACGGCAAAAATATTGAAATCACTGATGCAATTCGTGAGTATGTGCATCAAAAGATTGAAAAGGCGGTGAGTCACTTTCAGAGCTTGACAAATGAAGTGGATGTGCATTTGTCAGTAGCCCGCAATCCGCGAATAAGTACCAAGCAGGCAGCAGAAGTGACGATCTACGCTAACGGAAGTGTTATTCGTGCCGAGGAAAGTAGTGAAAGTTTATACTCCAGCATAGATTTAGTAGCGGATAAAATTGCGCGTCAGTTACGCAAGTACAAAGAAAAACGTCAAGATAAGAAGACTAATATCCCGTTGAAGACAATTGTTCCAGTGGCAGAACCAGTAGTAGCTGATTTAATTGGCGATCGCACGCCGGAACTGCCAAGCGAAGTTGTTCGCACTAAATACTTTGCTATGCCACCGATGACAATTGCAGCAGCTTTAGAACAACTGCAACTAGTGGATCATGACTTTTATATGTTCTGTAATGCCGAAACTGGTGAAATCAATGTGATTTACGAGCGCAATCATGGCGGCTTTGGTGTAATTCAACCCCGCAACGGACAGGGACATACCAATAACAATAACGGCACCCATAATATTAGTGAGCCAGAAAAATCTAACTCAACTAAGGCACAATAAATAATAGTTATGAGTTTTGAGCTTGCTCAACGCAGCAGCCGGAGACTCCTCCGGCTGACCATTGAGTTTTGAATTGAAGAGTTAAGAGTAATTAATCACTTCTTTATTTCTTTTAACTCCTAACTCAAAACTTAGAACTCATAACTATTTCTAAGTCTCTAACTGTTGCAGGATGAGAAGTGACTCTTTAATATGTCCTTTAAAGTTGAACTGAGAGTTGAAGATATTTTGCACAACTCCGTGCTGATCAATTACGTAGGTGACACGCCCTGGTAGAAGTCCCAACGTTGAAGGTACACCGTAGAGCTTGCGTATTTTATTATCACTGTCACTTAACAGAGTAAAGGGCAACTGGTACTTAGCAGCAAATCGTTGATGAGATTCCGGGGAGTCGGCGCTAATGCCTACTACTTCTGCTCCTGCTGATTTAAAGACTTCATACTGATCGCGAAAAGCACAAGATTCAGTTGTACATCCGGGTGTATCTATCCTTTGGGTAGAAATAAAGGACTACGCACTTGTTACTGGAAAGATTTTTGAGGCTGACAGATGTACCGGACTGGGAAGCAAGGGTAAAATCGGGGGCAGTATCTCCAACTTTAACTGACATATTGGCTAATCTAAATTAGAATTATCAAACTGTTAACTTTTGTATCCTACCGCGACTGATAAGAGTAATGCCACAGAAGGCGATCGCCTCCTACAATAATTAGTTACTTAAATTTTTTGCTATAACTTAGATTTAGAGCAGATAAGGCAATTTATTTAAGAAAACTATCAATATTAAGCTGACATAAAACGCTGCTAACATTAGAATTTGCGATAAAAGGGAAATAGTACTTGCCCAACAGTCATCTATAGAGTTTCTTGAGAAATGTTTATGAAACCTCACGTCCTAATAGGGCTTAGTGTTACGGTTGGATTAGTGATAATGGCTCAACCAACCCCGATTCAGGCATCGCCTGCTGTAGCTAGGGATCAGCCTTCTCTCAGTAGTGCTAATGAGGCAGAAACGTATAACGATAGAGGCGTTGAGCTAGCTGAACAAGGGAAAATAAAGCAGGCGATCGCTGCATTCAACCAAGCAATCAAAATTCATCCTAACTTTGAGAATGCCCACAACAATTTAGGGCTTGCTCTTGGCAGTCAAAATAAATTCTTAGAGGCAACTGCTGCCTTCAAACGAGCGCTGCAAATCAATCCCAAGAATTTTGAAACTTACAATAATTTAGGAATTGCTCTTGGCAGTCAAGGCAAATTCCCAGAAGCAGTCGCAGCATTCAATCAAGCAATTCAAATTAATCCGAGCGATCCTACGTCTCGGCAAAACTTTAGAGTTACTTTCTGGAGCCAAGGTAAGTTGCCAGAAGCAGTAGCGTTTCTGCAAAAAGCTAAACAATTATACTCAGTACAAAATAATAACGAAGGCGTAAATCATGTAGAGGAAATTTTGCAGGAAATTAAAGCCCGCTAGAACAACCTCAATATCAAAGCGCGTAAGGCGCAAGTCATTGGTTATTAGTCCTAAATCATCAGTTAAACTCCACCACCTACCCAGAGCGGACTAATCAAGTCTTTTTGGAACATAATGGTTACAAACAATGCCATAAATGTTCAACCAATCATATGTCCTCTGATCACAGCCATGGACACAATCACGGACAGGTTAATTACAACCGTGTCTTCATAATTGCTCTTGTTCTCAACAGTGGGTTTGTAATTATTGAGGCACTCTACGGTTTCCTGGCTCACTCTCTTGCTCTGCTTGCGGATGCGGGTCATAATCTGAGTGATGTTTTGGGACTATTGCTTGTTTGGGGAGCAAGTATGCTCGCTCGTCGTCCAGCAACACAACGCCACACCTATGGGGCTGCAGGTCGCTCCTCGATTTTGGCAGCACTTTTCAACGCCATGTTTCTTTTGATAGCTGTAGGCGGAATTGCTTGGGAAGCATTGCAGCGCTTCAGTAATCCCAGTCCAATAGCTGGAGACATAGTCATAGGAGTTGCGGCTGTAGGAATAGTAATTAATACGACAACTGCCTTGATGTTCATGTCGGGGCGAGATCGAGACTTAAACATTCGGGGTGCATTTTTGCACATGGCTAGCGATGCAATTGTGTCTTGCGGTGTTGTCCTAGCTGGCATCGCTATTTTAATAACAGGCTGGCTTTGGTTTGATCCAGTTGTCAGTTTAATCATTGTTGCTGTCATTGTTTTTGTACTGGAATTGCTGCGAGATTCTATTAATTTGGCACTCGATGCCGTACCACAAAATATCGAGCCACTTGCAGTTCGTACATACCTTGCTGAACTTCCTGGTGTTGCTCAAATCCACGATTTGCATATTTTGGGCAATGAGTACTACAGAAACAGCCCTGACTGCTCACTTGGTAATGCCTACAGGATATCCAGGCGATGCTTTTAGCGCAGATATGCCTTGCACTTTATGACCGATTCGGCATTGAACATACTACGATTCAAGTAGAGACAGGCGATCCAAATCACCCTTGTGTTTTAGCTCCACACGGTGTAAAAACTAATGTACGCAGTTGAAGAACGTTTGCCACAATAGCCAAGCGTTTAGCGCAGCAATGGCAATGCACCAGGCAAGCAGGTTAAGCCATACCGAATTGACGAACTCGCCCATCAGTCGGCGATCGCTTGTAAACATGACTAAGGGAAACACGGCGAACGATAACTGCAAGCTCAAAATAACTTGACTGAAAATAAGTAAGCCGCCTGTGCTCTGTTCACCAAAAAAATAACTGTAATTAAAGCAGGCACAATTGCAATCAATCTAGTTAATAAACGTCGTAACCAGGCGGCAATGCGAAGATTCAAAAAGCCTTCCATCACTGCCCTGCTAAGGTTGCTGTCAGTGTTGAATGCCACGAACAGATTTAAAGCCCTTAATTTTTGATGCGGATGAGACTTTTTAGCTCTCTCCACAGATGATAACTATCAGAATTGGACTGTGGATAAGTTAGTATCCCTTGACTGGGGCTAAATAGTAACGCCAAAGTAAAAAAAGCTGACGCAACTAATACAATTGCTGGACCAGAAGGCAAATTAAAAAAGTAGCTAATATACATACCGCTAATGCTGGCGACAATACCAATTACTGCCCCCAAAATCATCATTTGGTTAAGTCGCTTCACGAGTAAATATGCTGTTGCTCCAGGCGTAATCAGTAGAGCCAGAACCAGAATTACACCTACTGCCGTAAGACTAGCAACAATTGTTAGGGCAATCAGCACCATCAGACCAAAGTTAAGCAGATTCACAGGCAATCCAGCAGCCTGAGCGCCTAATGGATCAAAGGTGTAAAACAACAGTTCTTTATACAACAACACAACTACGGTTACAACAATGGCTGAGATGATTGCTGTGTTCCGCACCTCATCAAAGGTGACACCTAGAATATTGCCGAATAAGAAGTGGTTAAGGTCAATTTTGTTGTCTTTTTGGATAATTGTAATTAAGGTGATGCCCAAGGCAAAAAAAGCAGAAAACACAATGCCCATTGCCGCATCTTCTTTAATTGGCGATCGCGTGCGAATTAAGGTGATTACAACGGTGCTGAGAACGCCAGCAATAAACGCACCAACAAAAATATCTGCCCCGATCATAAATGCGATCGCTAACCCTGGTAATACAGAATGACTGATGGCATCTCCCAGCAAAGCAAGTCGCTGCACCATTAAATAGCTACCGACAACCGCGCAGATGATCCCTACTAGAACTGCAATCACTAGCGATCGCTGCATGAAACTGTATTGCAGCGGTTCAATCAAGGCTTCCAGCATCAAGCAGCTTCTCCCTCAAAGAAGACTACTTGACCTCTGTAGGCACGATTCATATTTTCTTGACTCAGCACCGCAGTACGGGAACCACTGGCGATTAACTGAGTATTCAGCAAAATCAAGTCATTAAAGTGGGTAATTGCTTCTCCCAAATCGTGATTGACGACCAAAACAATTTTGCCAGCGTTAGCTAGTTCGTGAAAGATATCAAAAATTACTGCTTCGGTTTTTTTGTCAATTCCAGCTAGAGGTTCGTCAAAGCAGAAAATCTCTGCTTCTTCAGCTAAAGCACGAGCGATAAACACCCGTTGTTGCTGTCCTCCCGATAATTGCCCAATGGAGCGATCGCGGTAATCACTCATCCCGACGCGCTCTAGTGCAGCAGCTGCCATCTGACGGCTAACACTGGAAAAGCGCCGAAACCAACCCGCCTTTCTTACCCGTCCCATCAGCACTACATCCCACACTGTTGCTGGGTAACTCCAGTCAATTTGCGATCGCTGTGGCACGTAGGCAACTTTATCCAATTGGTTGATCAACGGTTCGTCATTATATAAAACAATGCCATTAGTTACCGGAGTCAGCCCCAGCATTGCTTTTATCAAAGTGCTTTTGCCAGCACCGTTAGGACCAATAATCCCCGTTATCCCTCCTAGTCGCACAACCAAACTTACATCCTGTAATGCCAGTACGTTACGATACTGCACTTCCAGATTGCTAACTATAATTGCGGCGCTAGAGTCCATAGAATTTTTCTTTAACACTGGGGCGGGTTGAGAATCTGCACTAGTAGGAAAGAATAAGGTTTTCATAATCACGTTCAGGCTATGGGATAAGAATTAGGAAGCAAAAAATGAAAACAATATGAAAACAGTATAAGCTCAAAAATGAAAACAATATGAAAATGAATGTATCAAGCAGATGAAACCGCTCACTCAGTCGCAAGGCAGAAATCACAAGTTGCAAGCGGCAGTTGGGATTTTACTGGGGTTATGGTTAAGTGCGTGTAGCGCGGCAGATAGTGGCGCTAATTCTGGGGCAGATGGTAAACCGAATGTGGTTTCAACCAGTACCGTGATTAACGATTGGACGGCACAAGTAGGCGGAGATGAAATTCAGCTAACTGGAATTTTGCAACCGGGAGCAGACCCCCACGTTTACGAACCAGTGCCAAAAGATAGTGTTGCCTTCGAGGAAGCGGACTTAATTCTCTACAACGGCTACAATTTGGAACCGGGGCTAATTAAGTTAATGAAGGCTGCTGGAATCAAAGCGCGTAAAGTGCCTGTGGGGCAAGTTGTGAAGCCTTTGCAGCTAGATAAAGCAGGGAAAACCGTGCCAGATCCGCACGTTTGGGGCGACGTTGAAAATGCGATCGCAATGGTTAATGCTATTCGAGATGCCTTAATTGAATTATCGCCAGAAGACCGTGAGGAATTCACACAGAATGCCGCCAGATTCAATGCAGAACTAAAGCAACTGGATGCCTGGACGGCGCAGCAGATTCAAACTATCCCGATAAATAAGCGCAAATTAGTAACTACACACGACGCGTTTCAATATTATGCCAAGGCTTACGGATTAGATGTTTTTGGAACTTTAATTGGCATTAGCACTGAGGAGCAACCAAGCGCCCAAACGGTAAAAAAACTGTCAGATTTAATTAAGTCTACTGGCGTTCCGGTAATTTTTGCGGAATCGACAATTAATCCTACATTAATTAAAACTGTTGCTCAGGAATCAGGGGCGGAACTGGCAGAGCGATCGCTATACTCCGACTCAATCGGCGCTCCTGGTAGTGACGGAGATTCCTATATCAAGATGGTTGTTTCTAATACACACACGATTGTAGAAGCTTTGGGAGGAAAGTATACGCCATTTTTAGCCAGCCACTATAATGCACCCAAAACTACTTAATATCAGAAATACCAACTGCTGCAAAGCTCAATATTAGGAGAGGTTGATGTCAGTTAGTCCCACAATTAAAGTGCCTCCTTTAGAGAGTGGCGATCGCCACACGTACAGAATTCGAGCGTCGCTATCAAGAAATGTCACATATTAAAAAAGCTGAATTAATAGAAGGAGTAGTTTACGTGGCATCTCCTGTGCGGATGGCGAGTCACGGTAGACCGCACGCTGTACTGGTTGGTTGGTTGCTAGTCTACAAAGCAGCAACGTCAGGAGTAGATCTGGCTGATAACGCCACTGTACGCCTAGACATTGATAATGAACCTCAACCTGATGCCTTATTGCGACTAGAGCCAGAAGTTAGTGGAAACTCTAAGATTAGTGAAGATGATTATGTCGAAGGAGCACCAGAACTAATTGCCGAGATTGCTGCCAGTAGTGCCTCTTATGACCTCAATGACAAGCTAAATGCCTATCGTCGCAATGGCGTGCAGGAGTATATTGTCTGGCAAATTTATGAGAATAATCTGGATTGGTTTAGCCTTGAAGAAGGCAAGTACGTTAATCTTCAGCCAGATGCCACAGGTGTAATTCATAGTCAAACTTTTCCTAGCTTGTGGCTACCAGTCACCGCTTTACTAGAAGGCAACTCAGCTGAGGTTTTGGCTGTTTTGCAGCAGGGATTACAGACGGCGCAGCATCAGGCATTTGTAGAGCATCTGAGCCGTCAAAAGAGAGAAGCTTGAAAGTTTGTTTATGTTTAGGAATCAAGGGCGAGCTTGAAGAGCGAGCCGCTCTACTCTAATTAAATCGGCACTACTGGTAGTGCTGGAGATTCCTATATCAAAGTTGTGGTTTCTAATCCGCGCACAATTGTAGAACCCTTTAGTGGTAAGTACACAGCGTTTCGACCAGCTGCCAAATCCAACAAGCGAGAGATAGCATTGTGCAGATGCACTTAAACGTCCCTAGCTAGGAGTTGGATGAAATGAAAGCAGATAGTCTTAAAATATCAAACGTTTTTATGAATGGTGGAGATATCCATTATGTCTTACCCCACTTTCAACGCGAATATAGTTGGGTAAAAAGTAACTGGGAAACGCTGCTTAATGATGCATTCTCCATTTATGAAGAGTATCAACCAGAAAAAGATATAGAGCATTTTTTAGGCTCATTAGTTGTCATTAATGATGGTACAATCAATGGTGTAATTCCTACTTTTAAAGTTGTAGACGGTCAGCAGCGTTTAACAACTATTTCTCTCTTGTTTTGTGCCTTACGTGACATTGTACAAGAAACTCATTTAAGTCTAGCAAAAAAGCTTCAAAAAATGCTTGTTAATGCAGACGAAGATGGAAATGTACATTTCAAACTATTGCCAACTACTAAATATGGCGATCAGGAATCATACACTAAAATAATTTCAGGAGAAGTTATCACTAATACTGAATCTAATATACCTAATGCTTATCTTTATTTTAGCAAAGAGTTAAAACGAAAAATTGATAGTTACGAAGTGATACCTGAGCAGTTTTTTGGTGTATTATCCAACTGCTTTCAAGTCGTATTTATCAATCTTAGTCATGATGAAAGCCCTTATAAAATATTTGAAAGTTTGAATGCTAAAGGTAAAAGCTTATCGCAAGCAGATTTAGTGCGTAACTACATTGCGATGAAGCTGCCTACAGCACAACAAGCAAAACTTTTTACTAATCAATGGGAAAAAATTGAAAATTTACTTCAGGAAAAACGTACAGTTGGGAAGTCACGTCTTGGTGAACTAACGGCTTTTATCCGCCATTACTTAGCTATGTGTTCGAGAGTGCTTTGCAGTGAAGAACATATTTATGCTCGTTTTCGTGACCGCCTTGAAAAAGAGTTTGCCACAATTGAGGCATTCAATGAAGAGATAGCAACACTGCGTCGTTTTGCTGAATATTATGATAAGTTACTACGACCACAAAATGAACAAAACAAGGAAATTCAAGAAGCCCTCTTACGTCTTAATACTTTAGAGATTCAAACAGCCTATCCATTCTTACTTACGGCTTATGATGCATATGATTCTAAGCAAATAAACTTTGATGATTTGCTAGACCTATTTAAGGTGTTAGAAAACTATATGGTGCGACGTTACATTTGCGGCGAACCAACTAACTACCTGAATAAGGTATTTCCAACTTTTTGGACTGATACCACTACCGAAATAACCAATGGGCTTTCATTTAAAGACGCGTTAAGGAGAGTTTTATTATCTAAAAATTATCCGCCGGATCGTAAGGTTCAGCAATCTATTCAGACAGCCAAGCTGTATGATAATCGTAATAGACAAAAACTATGCTTAATTTTAGAAACAATTAATCGTCACCTTTCAAAAGGTACAGGTGGATTTGGTGTTCTTAATAGTGAGCCAACTATTGAGCATATATTACCGCAAACACCTAGCGAAGATTGGAAAACGTTACTAGGAGAAAAGCCAGAAATGTTGAACTGTGTTATAAAACTTTACATAACAACTTACACTACCTCAGTTTCAAGCCAATTTGTTTAATCAGAAACAATTCGTTCTATCCAATGTATATAACTGATTTCTTGACACATACAAGCTTGAAGATAGCGAAGTTTATCTAGTAGCTTATCTCCCCATTCCTGGGGAATCTCTACTAGCTGTAATATTAAGTAAGCAATTAAGGTGGCATAAATTTGTATAGCTATCCCATTGACATTCTTAGTAATTAGCTTGTCCAGTTTTAAGTGCATTTTTAAAAACTTCCATAACAACTCAATCCCCCAACGGCAGCGATAAATATTCATCACTTGTTCATCGCTAACAGCCATTGCTCCTGACGGCGGTAAGTTCGTGACTAAACGATACTCTACTTTTGTCTCTAGGTCGCAAAAAATTTACGACTCGATACACCCCAGAGTGCTTGCCAGTTCCTACTCGCACTTTTGCCGATTCTTTATCAAAGTCTAGCTTGTAGTTTTGACTAATTCTTAGCACAAAATGTTTAGCCGACTGGAGTTTTTCTCAAAAAACTTTAAACTAGCAAATCCTCTATCCATGACTCCTATAGCAGTTGGCGGCAAAGCCATCTATCATCTGGGAGCCATAATTGTAGTCATGGTCATTCCTAAAGTTAATTAGGTTGTCTGCTGTTGCTTTACTCTCTAAGTTCAAACAGCTAAACAGCTTCACTTGATGATATCCCTGGAGCCATAGCAACTTGCTAGTTAAAGTAATAGTAGTGGAATCAATCGGGCAAATTGCATAGTTATTGCTGCCAATCCGACCGGACACACGCTGATTCAGCTTTTGATAAATTTGGCGGAATACTTCTTGACTTCGGCACTGACTTGCTTTCGAGAAAGTTGAAATGTCTGCGGCAAATCCTGTGCCGTTCAATCGCTTAAACAAATCCCTCATACTGGGTCAAACTTTTATCCATTGCATAACCAAGCCAACATTCAACGAACAGGCGTGTGTTCAGGACTGGATAATCATTTAGGTAGGTCTTTTAACAAACCCTTGACAATCTTGGCAAACGAGAGTACCATGTAGCTAACAATAATTAATCAGTTACAGCCTAAAAGTTATCACTTTTGGGCTGCTTTTTTATCGCAAATTCCTAACCTTCAACACTTCTGGAGAAAAGCTAGAGCAAACTTACCAAGATTATTTACATACTATTGGAAACTTAACTTTAGTCACCCACAAGTGGAATTCAACTCTTTCTAATGCACCATTCTTGACAAAGAAACAGATTCTAGCCAAACACGCTTTGAAACTAAATAGTGACTATTTCTCTCAAAAATATTGAGCAATGGAATGAAAAATCTATTATAGAACGCGCTAACTTTCTAACTCAAAATTTTCTAGAAATCTGGTCTGCTATTGGAGAAGCTGCACCGATAGATACCCCAGTCTCATATGGTATGCCAAAGGCAGTCATAATTTGTAAAGAAACAGTTATCGTGCTGGATAAAACATGGCGGCAATTGATGAAATTGACAACAGAGTGGGTAATAAAAAATCGTCCAGAACATTTTGAAAAAGCGCGACAGGCTTTAGAAACTTATTTTTGTAATAGTATTGAGGGTAAAAGGTATCCTAAAGACTGGTATCAATTATCAAATGGTACTTGGGTTCTTCAAAATAACTCAGCAAAGGGTCACATTAGTTTTTGTCGTCGCTTTTTAACAGCAGTAGGTATCTCCGAACTAGAGTGGAGTATAGAAGAATTTAACTCCGCTGTAACAGCATCTATTGATAAGTGAATGCTAATAACTATGAAGTAGGAGTGATGATAGACCCTGCTTGCAGCAAACTGAAAGTTATGGGTAGAGGAAGGAGTGCGATCGCGCTTACCCAAATTCAACACTGCTAAATCACCACCTAAACCTACTAAAATTAAAGTTTGTCCTAACTTTCTGACAAAACTTAAAAATAGCTCACCGGGAAAGAAGCAATGGCAGCAGACTATCCAGATATTGATATTGCTCCATTAATTGATCACACGCTGCTAACTCCAACGGCAACCCCAGAGCAAGTTGAGCAGTGGTGTAATGATGCAGATAGATTTCAGTTTGCAGCTGTTTGCATCCATCCTGCATCCGTGCGGCAAGCAGCTGAACTCCTACGCGGAAAGAATCCTAAAGTCTGTACAGTGATTGGCTTTCCAACTGGGGCAACAACATCAGCAGTAAAGCTGTATGAAGCCCAAGATGCGGTAGAAAATGGAGCAACAGAACTAGATGTCGTAATTAACTTAAGCTGGTTGAAAGTTGGAAAAACCGAGGAACTGCACCGGGAAATAGCGGAAATTTGTCAGGAAACTGGGCAAACAGTGAAGGCAATTTTGGAAACTACCCTGCTGACAGATGCAGAAAAGCGACTGGCAGCTGAATTATGTATGGATGCGGGGGTAGCATTTTTGAAAACCAGTACCGGATGGAATGGGGGAGCAACCGTGGCAGATGTGCAACTTTTAAAAGAAGTAGCACGGGAACAAGCAGGTATTAAAGCATCAGGAGGCATCCGTACCATCGACCAAGCATTAGAGTTGATTGTGGCAGGTGCAACCAGGTTAGGCACGTCTCGCGGTCCTGATTTGCTCCGCCAACGCGATACTCTGGATAAAGCGAGAGGCTGACAAAACAACCTTTACTGGATTTGCTCTTAGCTTCTAGCCCCTAATTCTTAACTCCTTGTGATGAGTCGTACTTATAAAGCCACTGGAATTAACCTTAAGAGTATGCCACTGGGCGAATCTGATCGGCTGCTGACGATTTTGACACAAGAGTTTGGGTTAATTCGGGTAGTAGCACCAGGGGCGCGTAAACAAAACTCGAAACTGGGCGGTAGAAGTGGATTATTTGTGGTTAATGAGCTATTGATTGCTAAGGGGCGATCGCTTGATAAAATTACTCAAGCCGAAACCTGCGAATCTTATCCTGGTCTAAGCCAAGACTTAGGCAAACTTGCAGCTAGTCAATATCTAGCAGAAATGGTACTTGCTCAAGCTTTAAGCGAACAACCTCAAGAGGAACTATTTTGCTTATTAAATGAACATCTCAGCCGATTGCAGCAGTTGCCTAGCAATCCGGTAATATTGGTGTTAGCACATTTAACTCATGCTGTTTTCCATCTGCTAGCCTTAGCAGGAATAACGCCTCAAGTTCAAGTTTGTTGCTTAAGTGGGCGATCGCTGACACCAGATTTTAACGACCCGGACTGGCGGGTAGGATTTAGTGTCCCAGCAGGTGGGACGGTTAGTTTATCTGCCTTGCAACGTTTACAAGCAGAAGGGGAGAAGAGGACAAGGAGACAAGGAGACAAGGAGACAAGGGGAGGATTAGGAGAGATTCCCTCTATCTCTTCATTAACTTTTTCTAAACAGGGCGTTGTAGCTGAGGCAACAAGCACAAGTTACCATCATCGCCAAGAAATACCTGTACTGAATACCCGGATTAATGCTACGGAACTAAATTTACTTCAGCAGTTAGCAGCAGCAGAACTAAATCAATTAAATACTTTATTACTAGATGCGTCTGTTTCTCCAGATACAAGTTGGCAATTTATTGAACAAATTTTGCGTCAGTATACCCAATATCACTTAGGTCGCCCGATTCGCTCTGCTGTCTTACTCGATAGCTATTTTGCTTCCTTGCCGAATTCTGCTAAATAATTTTTTTAAATAAAGATGATGCAACCGTCTGATTTGGATACAGATTTTACGCCGTCCTCTACCCGGACTTCGCACAAGAGGGAAGCAGAAAATTATGCTTCCCCTCCTCACGATTCAACTGTTTCCATGTCGGCAATAGAGATTCGGCAAACCTTCAAGCAAGCATCAGAATCTTTATCTGATGCCCCTAGCGCTAGCAAAAATGAAGGCAACGGTGGCGTGGAAGAGAGTCAGTCGGCAATAGTACTAAGTGAAGCAACTAAAGCTACAACACTCCATCAGAGCGAAGACACTAATGTTGTAGCGTCAGGGGGAGACGGTTCTAGCAATCACTCTCATAATGTTATTGATGACGCTGAATCAGAGCAAGTTGGGTTTTTGCCCGTCCTGAGAAACCGTAATTTCTTAGCTTTGTGGAGTGGGCAAGTTTTTTCTCAGCTGGCGGACAAAGTATATCTGGTGTTGATGATTGCCATAATTTCCAGTCGCTTTCAGACGGGCAACCAAAGCATTAGTGGCTGGGTATCTGCAATTATGATGGCTTTCACAATCCCAGCAGTGCTGTTTGGTTCTGTCGCAGGTGTATTTGTAGATCGGTGGTCTAAAAAGGCAGTGCTGGTGGCAACAAATGTCCTCCGCGGCAGTTTAGTATTAGTAATTCCACTGTTGCTATGGTTAACTCAGGACTGGACACCCTTAGCTGGGTTGCCTGTTGGTTTTGGTATTTTACTGGGTCTTTCTTTTTTAATTTCCACGCTGACGCAGTTCTTTGCCCCAGCAGAACAAGCAGCAATTCCGCTAGTAGTAGAAAACCGTCATTTACTATCGGCTAACTCACTCTACACGACTACGATGATGGCTTTGGTGGTAGTGGGATTTGCCGTGGGTGAACCGCTACTGGCGATCGCAGATACCTTGACAAATCAGCTGGGTTTTGCTGCTGGGCTAGGTAAAGAATTGGTGGTAGGAGGCAGTTATGCGATCGCCGGACTACTGCTGTTGCTACTCAAAACTGGTGAAAAACACCCAGACCCTGCCCAAGAAGTACCCCACGTTTTTCAAGACCTACATGATAGTTTGCAATATCTCGGAAAAAATCGTCGCATCCGCACTGCCCTGATCCAACTCGTAATTCTATTTTCCGTCTTTGCTGCCCTAACAGTTTTAGCCGTTCGGATGGCAGAGGTGATTCCAGGGATGAAATCCTCCCAGTTTGGCTTTTTACTAGCAGCTGGAGGCGTTGGAATCGCTATAGGTGCAACACTTTTAGGTACTTACGGTCAGCGCTTTTCCCATACCTTGTTAAGTCTCTATGGTTCTATCGGGATTGCAGCCTCATTGATTGGTCTTTCCGTATTTACAAAACAACTGTGGATTGTACTGCTGTTAATCGCACTCTTAGGAGCCAATGCCGCCCTAGTAGCTATCCCCACACAGACCACAATCCAAAAAGAAACCCCACCAGAAATGCGCGGCAAAGTTTTTGGTCTGCAAAATAATGTGATTAATATTGCCCTGACTTTACCTCTAGCATTAGCAGGCTTGGCGGAAACCCTAATTGGGTTACAGGCAGTTTTTCTGAGTTTAGCTGTGATCGTGATCTCAGGAGGTCTCTTAACCTGGTATATTTGCCGTACAGAGACACAGCCAGTTAATTAAAGCTGAAGGGGCAAGGGGCGAGGGTAACCTCTGTCTAATTCCTCACGCTGTCTCTCCTCTAAATCAGAAAATCAATCCTCAACCTGAATGCATATTGCCTGGATTGGAAAAAAATCACCCTTTTGTGGCAATGTCACTTATAGCCGAGAAGTCACAAATGCCTTACTAGACCGGGGACACCAGGTTAGCTTCCTGCACTTCGCTCAAGAAGAAGTTGACCCACACAACTGGCCAGACTGTCCAGAAGTTTCCCTGCCATTTCTCTATAAATCTCAGGTCTACACGATTCCCACGCTGAAAGCAACCAAGGTTTTAACTCAGTCGCTGCGACGGCTAAAGCCAAATTTAGTACACGCTTCCCTAACTTTGTCTCCTCTCGACTTTCTCTTACCAGAAATTTGTGCTGAACTGAATTTGCCGCTGATTGCAACATTCCATACGCCGTTTGCTGGCAAGGGAGCAAAACTCAAATCGGGAACGCAACTTTTGGCGTATCAACTCTACGCACCTTTTTTAGTTAACTACGATCGCGTCATTGTTTTTTCTCAAGTTCAGCGAGACTTGTTAGCTCGATTAGGTTTACTAGCAGAAAACGTCGCCGTGATTCCTAACGGAGTGGATGTGCAAAAGTATTCTCCTGGTTCTGCTTATTTGAAGCAGGAACTAAAAGCAAAGCGTCTGTTTGTCTATCAAGGGCGGCTTGCTACAGAAAAGAATGTAGAAGCACTCCTACGAGCCTGGAAGCAGGCGGAGATGGATTCAGATAGCAAGTTACTTATTGTTGGCGATGGACCGCTGACGCAGTCTTTAAAGCCATTTTATGGATCTGAATACGGCATTTTCTGGTTAGGATTCGTTGGTGATGAAAATCGGCGGATTGAAATTCTGCGGGGAGCAGATGTTTTTGTTCTACCTTCTTTAGTAGAAGGACTATCGATATCCCTGCTAGAAGCAATGGCGTGTGGTCTGGCGTGTCTGGCAACGGACGCGGGAGCAGATGGTGAAGTTCTAGAAGGAGGGGCTGGTGTAATCCTTAGTACTCAGCGGGTAATGTCAGAATTGCGAACCTTGCTACCAGTATTCCAAGACCATGCTGAATTAACAACCCTCTTGGGGCAAAAAGCACGACAGCGAGTGTTGGAGCGCTATACACTCAAGGACAATATTACTCAGTTAGAACAACTATATAACCAGGTTTTGCAGCAACGCCAGGACAAAACAGTTTTAACTCATAACTTAAACCGCAAAACTTAAGATTATTGTAGTGACCATCCCAAGCGAGTTGGCTGTTCGTAAACTCGCTTGAGAGTATTGATATCTCTGGCAGAAATTGGCAGAGGGTTGCGAACTTGGGAAAAGTACAGGGCATCGGTTGCTATTGGACTATGCCCCCAAATTCCTAATGCATGACCGAGTTCGTGACGCGCAGCTGCTTGGAGGTAATTATTTGTCTGGTTAGGACTCAGTAAGATTGTGCAACGGTGCAACAAAATACCTGGGGTAGTAGCTTTATTAATGTATAACTCGTAGCGGGTTTCTGCCGATCGCGCCCGTGGAAGTTGGCTCGCAGAAGCTTTTAGTGGTGGACGTGAGCGCCAGATCCTAATATCAGAAACTTCTGATTGATTTACCACAACTAATGGTAAATAAACGTTCCACTCCTGCACTGCCTCTAAAACGCTGTCAAACCATCTCTGAGCTTGGTCAGCGCCACTAACTCCTTGTCGTTCTATATAAACTTTGAGCGGAAACTTTGACCAAACTAGATAGCCTACTTGAGTTGGTTTTACTTGAGAGAAGTAGTCGCCACTGTTTTTCGTGTCTTGCCACTGAGCCAGTGTCGGGGGTAAGGGATGGGGTTTTAGAGCCGTTTTTGAGGCTAGGGATGAGCTTGCTAATGTTACTGTCAAAACCTGATGGTGTGTAATCCTAGTATTAGCACTAGCCTGGACATGAGTGACGATAAATAAACTAATGCTAATAGCTAATCCCCAAATAACCACTATCCGCTGAAAACGGTTAAATGCCCTTAGAGGAAGTAGACACCACTTTATCCTATTAGACGATGCCCGCCGCCCAAAGTCCATTAAACGTCTACGTAGGGAAATTCTCAAAACAAAGTTCTGTACGTACTATTTACCCAACCAATTTGCACTTAAAACTACAGTTAAACCGAGAAAAATCACTGTTAACGCCCATGTGACTCGGTTCAATGTGGTTTCTGCACTTTTGGTACTGCTGAACAACTGAGCTTGTCCACCAATAGCTCCAACTCCATCTCCTTTAGGGCTATGCAGCAGCACTAAAACGGTGATGCCGACAGCGGAAAATGTCCAGATTGCTTCTACGATGTTATTGATGCTCATGTTAGCAATTTCTTATTAAATAACTGTTGGTAAAAAATTATAGAGTTGCAGATATTGGAGTGCGAGTAGCTTGCACTTCATACTCTGCTGCTTTTAGAAGAGAACTACCGTTCATTTCAACAGGTATAGGTAACCGTAAAATCTCCAAAATTGTCGGGGCAATATCAGCAAGACGACCATCATCTCGCAGAACGACATCCGTGCCATGTCCGGGAATTGTTGCTTTTTCTCCTTCAATCAAGATCAGGGGGACTGGGTTAGTAGTATGAGCAGTCCAGGCATTACCATGCTCATCTCGCATATATTCCGCGTTACCATGATCGGCAGTAATAATCGCTGTACCCCCGACTTTGCTTATGCTTTCAAGCAAACGTCCTAAACACCGATCTACAGTTTCAACTGCTTGAATTGTAGCTGGTATTTGTCCGGTATGTCCTACCATATCTGGATTAGCGTAGTTAATCACTACTAGGGAGTAGATACGTTTTTTAACGGCGGCGATCGCTACGTCGGTAACCTGATCAGCTGACATTGCCGGAGCGCGATCATAAGTTGCCACCATTGGACTCATCACTAATTCCCTGTCTTCGCCCTCAAAAGGCTCCTCAAGCCCACCATTGAAAAAATACGTGACATGGGCGTATTTCTCCGTCTCAGCAGTACGAAACTGCTTCAAACCATGCTGGGCAATTACTTGCCCCAGGATATTATTTAAATTCTGCGGTTCAAAGACAACCGAAACTGGCAAATCTGACTCGTACTGAGTAAAAGTCACAAAAGATAAGGGGCTGATTTGCCGGCGTTCAAAACCGTTAAAGTCGCTGTTCACGAAAGCGTTGGTTAATTGTCTAGCTCTATCTGGGCGGAAGTTAAAAAATATCACCCCATCCCCTGGTTCTACCGCTCCTGGTGCAATTCGTGTCGGGATAATGAATTCGTCTGTGACTCCTTCTGCGTAGGATGCTTTTAAAACTTCAACGGCAGAAAGACTAGCTCCGGGTTCGTCCTGGGTCATAACATCATACGCGAGTTTCACTCGATCCCAGCGGCGATCACGATCCATTGCGTAGTAGCGACCGCTAAGGGTGACAATGCGCCCGACTCCACAAGAGTCTATGTAATTTTGGATTTGCCCAATTGCTTTTATACCTTCTGTTGTCTGCGTATCACGACCATCTGTAATCGCATGGATGCAAACTTGAGAGATTTGGTGTACTTTTGCTAAGTCAAGTAATCCTAACAAATGACTGAGGTGGGAATGAACCCCACCTTCAGAACAAAGACCTACCAAATGCAGTTTACTATTCCGATTCCGGACTTCGGTGCAAATTTTCACCAACGCTGGGTTACGCAGAATCGAACCGTCTTCAACGGCATCTGAGATCCGGACTAATTCTTGCGGTACTACTCGTCCAGCACCAATATTTATATGCCCTACTTCAGAGTTGCCCATTTGACCTTCTGGCAACCCAACTGCTTTGCCGGAAGTGCGGATCAAGGTTTTAGGATAAGCAGCCAAGAGGCTTCTCATTACAGGAATATCAGCTGCTGCAATAGCATTGCCTTCTATTTCCTCACGGTGACCCCACCCGTCTAAAATGACTAGCACCACGGGAGCGACAGGTGCTTTGGTCATATTATATTGCCCTTTATTTGTAGAACTCATCGCAATAATACCACTGCTATAGGTAGTCGTAACACTCGCTAAGAGGGATTTTTGCCTTTTTCTACCATTTTATTTATTTTTAAGGCGGGGATCGCTGTGCAACTTTAAATAATGAGATTCATTTTCATTTTTTACTTATGACGGTTATAGTTGCTCATGAAGTTGGATATAACCTTAAATGGAATTTGCTGAATTAAAAACCTGTAATCTATTTTTAGATTGTAGTAGTTTAGTGATTATTTACGTTTAGCAGTAGCCTTAGCAGCTTTTTTAGCAGCTTTCTCAGCAGCGATCGCCTCTAACTGCGCCTGCTCTTTTTCCTCAGCAATCTTATCTAGATAATAATGATAATCCCCACGATAAATCCGGAATTCCCCGTCGCGGATTTCTACAATCTTGTTTGCCACCCGAGAGATAAAATAGCGATCATGGGAAACTACAATTACCGTGCCATCGTAATGCTGGATTGATTCTTCCAGCATTTCTTTCGCGGGAATATCTAGGTGGTTCGTCGGCTCATCAATATCAGTAAATTGGCTGGACGTAACAGCATTTTTGCCAAGGCGAGGCGGGCTTTTTTCGCCTCCACTCAATGCTGCTACTTGTTTAAATACCGTATCGCCACTAAATAGAAATCGTCCTAATATTGTGCGGACTTCTTGATTGTCCCAGTCAGGCACTTCGTCATGGATTGTTTCCATTACGGTTTTGTTAAGTTCTAAGGCTTCCGCCTGATTTTGTTCAAAGTAGCCAGGAATAACATTATGGTCGCCTAATTTGACCGTGCCTTCGGTTGCTTGCTCCATGCCCATAATTAGGCGCAGCAGGGTAGATTTGCCTGCACCATTAGGTCCAAGAAAGGCAATGCGATCGCCTCTTTCAATTAATAAATTTGCTGCTAAAAATAAAATCTTGTCGTCGTAGCTATGCACCAAGTCTTCGATTAATACCACCTCGCGTCCACTGCGCGGTGCTGGGGGAAAGCGGAAGTGCAAAGTTCTTAACCCACCCGTCGGCGCTTCAACCCGCTCGATTTTATCCAGTTGTTTTTCGCGGCTTTTTGCTTGGGTACTACGGGTGGCACTGGCGCGCAGCGATTCTACAAAGGCTTGCTGTTTCTCCAGTTCTTTTTGCTGGCGTTCGTAGGTACTCAGTTGTGCTGCTTGTGCCTCGGCTTTTTGTTGGAGATAAGCGGAATAGTTACCAAGGTAGGTGGCGGAAACGCCGCGCTCGGTTTCAACAATCTGAGTACAAAGGCGATCAAGAAACTCTCGGTCATGGGAAACAATTACCATTGGGGTAGTCAGCCCTTTGAGGTAGGTTTCCAGCCACTCAATCGTTTCTAAATCCAGGTGGTTTGTTGGCTCGTCTAGCAATAATAGATCAGGTTTTTTGCAGCAGAATTTTGCCTAAACTCATTCGCATCTGCCAGCCGCCGCTAAAGGCACTAACAAGGCGATCGCCATCGGCTTGTTCAAACCCCATTTCTGGCAATATCTTCTCAATCTTTGCCTCTAACCCATAGCCATCTAAAGCTTCAAATTTTCGCTGCAGACGATCCATCTTATCGATCAGTTTGTCTAACTCCTGTGGATTGGCACTTTCCATGTCGTGATGCACCCGTGCCAGCGATTCATGCACTCTGTTTGCTTCCCCAAAGGCACGCCAAAACTCTTCTTTGACAGTGCGGGTGGGATCTACTTCAAATTCTTGGGTAAGATAAGCGATATGTAAATTGGCGGGGCGGATCACTTCTCCAGCAGTGGGTTCAATTTCCCCAGCAATAATTTTCAGTTGGGTGGATTTGCCAGCACCGTTAACACCGACCAAGCCAATGCGATCACCGCTCTTTACTTCCCAGTTGACATCCTTAAGCACTTCGCCTGTGGGGTAAATTTTATTGATATGTTCCAGTCGCAGCATCAAGTGTCTCCAAGGGCGATCGCGCTTTGTCGAATTAATCTTAACAAAATTTAACTACAAATTAGCACTGGCAAAGCTCTGTTGCCATCTTTGTTAGAGTGCCTTCTTCGGTAGATCCCTGGAATTCATAAAGAGCCTCGCTCTCTCAATTGCTTCTGGGGATGGCTGCTGTCTTTTGCTTTTAGAACCTCAGCACTAACTATGGGAGGAGACACTAGCGAGAAATCTTTCAGGTGCATTAGCACTTTTGTAGCTCTGGGGATAACGGTTAATTTATCAGGCTTTGGACTTTACCTGAACCGTATTGCATGCTATCCGCGATCGCAAGTACCTGTACGCTTTAGTGAGCTTTTGTATTATCGATAACAACCTGGCTTAACACATAATTACTCCTTAAGTGTAAGGAAGACAAGCTATAAGGGTGAAGCTGTAATTTTGAAGGTTGTCAATCATAAATATTAAAGATGCATTAAATAAATACTTGAACTGGGTAAGTTGAAATTATTTTAAACGTTGGTATTGGCGACTATGTAGTTAATAAAAAAACGCCCACGTTGGCAAAGTAATTGGTTATGGACACCAAATACTTAAGAGTGGTTATGAAACAACACTTAAAGTACTAGTGGCTGAGCCTGAAGCTTTTAAGAAGAGAATATTTGTGGAAGAGGACTTATATTCAACATGGATTCAGTATTAGGAGGTCAACACTTCCGCCTCTTTTAAATTACCTAGATTGAGAGTGATAGCACATTAGGAGAGCTAGCGTGACACACGAACAACCCAGATTGGGAGAACAAGCGCTTAACAAAATAGCAGAGCTGGCGCTGGCAAGCCAGCTGGAGGAAGTGGAACGATTAGAAGTTCAGATCAAGACCGATCTAAACAAACTTGCACGTGGAGAAATTGACTCCATCGCTATCAAACTCTATGGTCTAGTAATGCAGCAAGATCTGACTGTGGAAGAACTACAGTTACAGATTAATCGGGTCACTGTAAAGCCTCTCAGTGCCGTTTTCGGCAAAAAGTTAAACTGCTCCATCCCTCTAGAGGAACAGTTCATATTGTCATCAACGAGGATAATCTTACGTGTGCTTTCAACTCAGAATCTTTTCTATAAACATCTACATCAGATGCAGAGTTTTGGTGAGGATAAACGGGTAGCAATTCACGTTCAGCGAGTGAAGTGTTGGCTGCTAGCAGATGACAATATAGCTGTTAAATTCGAGCTAATTCTAGGTGAGGCTGGAGAATTTCAGTCTGTTACCTTCATGCAACCATACCTCGTATAGGATTTGATAGGCAGGAGTTATACTCGAAGATATACATTATCTAGAGGGTAAAAGAACTTCCTCCGGAACTAATAGCAGTTTTGACCGCGCAGATGAACGAAGCTTTAAGCCTGCGTAAATTTGAGCAAAAGGGGATGTCACTGCAAATTCAACAGATTGATATAGTGGCAGGCAAGTTAACTTTGCAAGCCGCTGCATACATTGAGCAGTTTCCATCTTCCTAAGTTGTTACTCCACAATTACAGAATGATTTGATAGTTGAATATTCCAAATCTTGTTTTAAGTTATTATCCAAATGTGCAACTCCTAGCAGTGGAAGACAGTTGTGATTTTAAGGTGGCGAGCGATGCCTACGGCAAGTGCAAAGCCCTATGCGTTACTCTTCCAAACAGCTATATACAACTACTAAAACCTGTTGAGCAAGAGTGAGTTGTCTGGTTTTTTCTCTCGTACATCCCATGCCAAAATAACTAGAGGAAGTCGATAGAAAATATAGATATAGCAATCTGATTTGATTTGTGAGATGGGCATCCTGCCTGTCCTGGCTAGAAGTATGCACCACATTCATAAATGCAATAGGACTGCTATATTACTCTTTGCTTAAACAAACATCAAAATTCTTATAATAACTTTTTTAGTGTTTAAAATAACAATCTAAGTTAACAATAATACCATTCTTTAGCCAGAAGTAGAGATCAAGTAGTAACAGCTATCTTGTTTCTTAGTACGCAAAGAAGAGGAAACTCTTCTAGACCTTTTAATATGCGAAGTTAACAAGCATAGTTTTATCCTGTTCTCCGCTCCTGTTATTAACTTTGGTTTAGAAGCTTCCAGCCTGATTATTTTAGGTATTTGGCTCAAAAGTTAAGCCAATTGCCGCTTTGGAGACTTACTTCAGTTGGTTACTTGTTGTATATCCCCTGAATATATAGTGCTGATCTAAAACCAAAACTTTCAACAGAGATAGTAGTAAGTGGTCTCTGGCAACAACACTAAGAGAAGCGCGATCGCCAATTGGGTTACCTAAAAGCAGGCAAGATTTCGTGCTGGAAATTGCTTTACAGCTAATCCAGACACCGCTGCCACAATAGTTGGTCTTTTAGCAGCCAATATTACCTTCGCCTTACAAGGCTAGAAACTTAGCGTTGTAAGGTGATTGCTTGCAACAGCCTTAAATAAACAACTTCATTATTAAAACCAACTTTATCTGAGCCAACCCATGATTCACTTTGGTGTAATCTGTCCGCCTTTCCCTGGTCATCTTAATCCGATGGCAGCCTTGGGACGAGAGCTGCAACGGCGGGGTCATTCCATTACATTCCTCCAAATACCTGATGTAGAACTTAAAGTGCGCTCAGAAGGATTAAACTTTTGGTCTATTGGGCAGTCCACGTACCGACGAGGTGAACTTGGTGAGTTTTTCGCCCAGCTAGGTCAATTGAGTGGTCTAGAAGCGCTACGTTATTCAGTCAACTTTTGCCAACATATCACGGCTATCATCTGCCAGGATGCCCCCGGTGCGATTCAGAAAGCGGGGATTGAAGCACTACTGGTAGATCAGCTCGAACCAGCAGGTGAGACGGTAGCCGAATTCCTCGGTATGCCTTTTATCTGTGTATGCTGCGCCCAAGCGATTCACCGCCAAGCAGACGTTCCTCCCTTCTTTACTCCCTGGAGTTACCAGAATACCTGGTGGGCACGTCTTCGCAATCTGGCTGCTTATCACCTATTGGATCGCAGTAGCCAACCAATGCAGCAAGTCCTAAATGAGTATCGCAAACAGTGGAAGTTGCCAATTTACTACGGCTTCAGGGTTCCCTATTCTCAACTCGCCCAAATCAGCCAACAACCTGCCGCTTTTGATTTTCCCAGAGCCAACCTGCCAGAGCGCTTCCACTACACTGGACCATTCCGCAATGCATCACCGCTATCAGTCCCCTTTCCCTTTGAACGGTTGACCGGACAACCGCTGATTTATGCTTCACTTGGGACTTTACAGAACACCAAGCAGGAGATTTTCTACTGCATCGCAGCAGCCTGCGAGGGACTAGATGTTCAATTAGTTATTTCTCATGGTGGTGGGATGAATGCAGCAGCGGTCCAAAGACTACCTGGTTCTCCATTGGTTGTAGAGTATGCCCCTCAACTAGAAGTGCTTGCAAAAGCTAGGTTAACAATCACCCATGGAGGACTCAATACTGTGCTTGATTCGCTCAGCCATGGAGTACCTCTAGTTGCCATCCCAATTACTTATGAACAGCCGGGAACTGGAGCGCGAATCACGTGGACAGGTACCGGGGAAGTAATTACTTTAAATTGCTTGAGCATTTCTAGGCTACGAGCGGTCATTCAAAGGGTGCTAACAGAGGATTCTTACTTAGAGCATGCCTTTCGGATTAAAGAATCGATCCGCGAATCAGGCGGAGTGATGCGAGCTGCTGACATTGCTGAGCAGGCTGTCAAGTCCAGGCATCCAGTAAAGGAGAAACACTTAAGCATAAGGTGTAAACTGGGAAATTCTTGAAACAGACGATAGAAAATGCTGTCGGTTTTCCCAAAGTCATGAATATCCCAGATTTTATCTAATTATAATAGTGGTGCGCTAGCATTAGCTTGTCCCACATCGCCTCTTGATCTGCGGTTATCTGCGGCTCAAATTTCCAAACAGCGATCGCTTCTCAAACCTATTTACGAAGTAGAAGCCGCCAATTCTACCAAACGTTCTTGCTGGTCTTGAGAGATGCAATCTTGGATTATTAGCTCCAAATCACCTTCAAGAAATGGATTGAGCGCATAATTCTTATTCAGGCGGTGATCTGTCACCCGATTATCTTTGTAGTTGTAGGTACGGATTTTTTCAGAGCGTGAACCTGTCCCTACCTGCGATCGCCGCATTGAAGTCACCTCTTCCTGTTGTTCGCGTAACTTCATCTCATACAGCTTGGCACGGAGAATTTGCATTGCCCGTTCTTTGTTTTGCAGCTGACTTCGTTCTTCTGTACAAAAAATCCGAATTCCAGTAGGTTTGTGATAGAGATCAGCCGCTGTTTCAACTTTGTTAACGTTTTGCCCCCCAGCACCGCCAGAACGCGCCGTACTCATTTCAATATCTTTCGGGTCAATGTGGATTTCTACATCATCCACTTCCGGCATCACCGCCACTGTTGCTGTTGAAGTATGAACCCGACCCCCAGCCTCTGTTACTGGCACTCGCTGTACCCGATGAACTCCAGCCTCAAATTTCAGTTTGCTATAAACTTGGTCGCCCTGAATTTCCAGCATTGCTTCTTTAAAGCCGCCCATCTCAGCTAGTGATTCGCTCACTAGTTTCACCTTCCATTTTTGGGTTTCGGCGTAGCGGGAATACATCCGCACTAGATCGCCCGCCCAGATACTTGCCTCATCGCCGCCAGTCCCGGCGCGAATTTCTAGCATGATATTTTTATCATCATTCGGATCACGGGGTAAGAGTAAAAACTTCAAGCGCATTTCTAGCTGATCTAGCTTTGCCTCCAAGTCTTGAACCTCTAGCGCCGCCATCTCTTGCAACTCTGGATCGCTGGCTGACTCTTTTAACACCTGACGAACACTTACTAGTTCTTCTTGGGCAGTTTTCCAGGTTTCATAAGTAT
>JAUJND010000077.1 GCA_030446505.1 Chroococcidiopsidaceae cyanobacterium YX2bin18
CACAGAAAGGGTCTGCGCCTGCTGACTCCCCAACCGTTGGGTTGGCGTTAGCGGAAGTTCTGCGTAGTTAGGAGCATGGAAAACTTGATGAAATGAGAAATTAGAGGCAGGGTCTAATAAATTAAAATTCTCTGAGATAGAAGCCTTCCAACCTAGTACGGAAACAACTTTATCGCTGGCTCGCCACTGATTGCAAACGCGAATCTGTTCAGGTTCTATAGCTAGAATGGTCACCCGGTCAACGCCAAAGCCTTCCCCTGTAAGGTTGACAATTTCTTGCAAAATATAATCTGGATCGAGGCTAGAGTTCAGTGCTTGACTAATTTGATTGAGTAATTGCTCTGTTTGCGCCTGTTGTTTAACTTGGTTAAAGAGTTGCGCCTGCTGAATAGCGATTTCTACTTGTATTGCTAGTTTTTCTAGTAAGTTAATTTCGGTTTGTTTCCACTGCCGTACTTGGAAGCATTGGTGAACTGCTAGCAATCCCCACAGATAACCACCCTCTTGGAAAATCGGTACAATTAAAATTGCCTTGATCTGAAATTTAGTCATCAATTTAACTAAATTCGGTGGTAAACCTGGCTGATTAATGTGATCAATTACCTGAACACATCCTTGCCGGCATTCTGCTTGAAGTTCCTGCAACCAAGTTGATTGAAGTTTCGTTTGTGTTTGATCTAGCGTCGAATTAGGAGCTAGTGATTCAGCAACAAGTACGGCATCTTGATTTGCATCAAAGCGACGGATGTACACGCGGTCAGCTTGCATGAATTGCCGTACTTCCGCGACGGTTGTGCCAATAATTTCATCTAAGTTTAAAGATTGCCGAATCCGCGAAGCAATGTCTCCTAATAAGCGATCGCTCAGGATCTGCTGCTGCAATTCAAATTCAGCCAGTTTACGCTCAGTGATATCGCGGGCAATTCCCTCGATGGCGCTCAGGTTTCCGGCTTGATCATAAATAGGAACGTTACTATGTTCTGTCCAAATAATCATACCGTTTTTGCTCCAACGTAGGGTAGTAGGCTGCTTCAGCCCCTTACCTGTTAGCCATTGCTGCAACACTCGTCGGTCATCTTCATGGACAATCTTGCAGCCCAGGTCAGGGTCGGCATAATACTCTTGTGGCGTATTGCCATTGATAGCTGTTACTGCTGGGCTGATGTATTCAAAGCCTCTAGGAGAGGTCAAGCGATAGCGGTAAATGATATCCTGGGCATTGTCTGCTAACCGTCGAAAGCGTTCTTCACTTTCTTGCAAAGCAGCCTCAGCCTGTCGCTGCTGATCACGCACTTTTTTCTGTTGCACAGCCTGTGTCACTGCCTGTCCTAGACGCGTCAGCCGATCTTTAAGCAGGTAGTCAGCCGCCCCCTGCTTCATACACTCCACCGCTACTTCTTCGCTGATAGTGCCAGTGACAATAATAAAAGGAATGTCTAAACAGCGCTCCTGTAAAAGCCGTAGCGCCTGCATTGCGTTAAATTGAGGCAGGGTATAGTCTGCTAAAATCACATCGCAGCCCACATCCAATTGGCAGAGATAGTCTGCCTCAGTCTCCACGCGCTGCCAATCCGGTTCAATCCCAGCACGACTTAGTTCATATAGCATCAATATAGTGTCAGTTACTGAGTCTTCAAGAATCAAAATCCGTTGAGGAGTGAAGATCATGAGTTCTCCAGATAATGACTCTAGGGCAACGGTGATTGATTAAGCAGCTTCCAATATAACCCCAGCTGTCGCACAACGTCACTAAACTGTTCAAAGTCTACTGGCTTGACAATGTAACTATTAACACCAAGTTGGTAACTCTCAATAATGTCGCAGTCTTCGCGGGACGAGGTAAGAACTACTACTGGAATCATGCAGGTACGAGGGTCAGATTTAACACGTTGTAATACTTCCAGCCCATCTACTTTCGGCAGTTTCAGGTCAAGCAGAACTACCTTAGGACCGTTTTCAATGTGGCGGTGTGCATACGCTCCAGTGCAAAAGATAAAGTCAAGAGCCTCAGCGCCGTCGCGCACAACCTCAATGTGATTGGTAATTTTGCTGCTTCTCAAGGAGTGCAGTGTCAATTCCACGTCGCTGGGATTGTCCTCTACTAACAGAATTTCTGCCGCAGTTTCTGTCATTGTAAATGTCCTCCTCAAGGCTAAAGTAGAACGTTGCACCTTTATTAATTTCTGCCTCAGCCCAAACGCGCCCACCGTGACGGTGAATTACGCGCTGTACAATAGCCAAGCCTACACCAGTTCCCTCGTAATCTTCGGCACGGTGCAACCGCTGAAACACGCCGAAGAGTTTGTGAGCATACTGCATATCAAACCCTACACCATTATCTTTAACGAAATAGATGGCAGCGCTATGTGTCTGCTGGCAACCTACTTCAATGCGAGCCACCTCAGAAAGGCGAGTGAACTTGAGGGCATTAGTGATTAAGTTAACCCACACCTGCTTGAGCAGCGCTGGATCAGCTTGACAGGTAGGCAGTTCACTGAGCAATATTTCAACGTGCCGATTCTCTTGCTCATGCTCCAAATCTGCAAGGACTTGGCGCACGAGGTCAGTAGACGCAACGAGTTGTTTATTAAGCGGTGAACGACTCAAGCGCGAAAAGGCAAGGAGGTCATCGACCAAACAACCCATTTGCTGGGCATTGTGCCGCACCATTTGCAAGTAACGTCCAGCTTCAGGAGCGATTTGTGGTGCGTACTCGTTTACCAAAATCCGGGAAAACCCATTTATTGCCCGCAACGGTGCGCGCAGATCGTGGGAAACAGAATAGGAAAATGCCTCAAGTTCTTTATTAGCGGCTTCCAGTTCAACTGCTCGACGCTGCAAGTCTTGATTAAGTTTTTTAATTTCCGCTTCCGCTCGCTTCCGCTCTGTTAGCTCGGTTTGCACCTGCTCAAAGAGTGTAGATTGCTGAATCGCGATCGCAACTTGGGTTGCCAATTGCTTTAATAAATTAATCTCCAACTGTTGCCAGTGCCGTGGTTCTGAACAGTGGTTAGCAACCAAAAGCCCCCATAATTGTTGCTCTTGCAGGATGGGTACCACTAAGTTTGCCCTGACCTGAAGTTGAGCTAAGAAATTGATGTGACATTGAGATAAACCTGCTGTGTAGATATCCTCTGTAGCTTGGACTCGACCTTGTGTGTAGAGTTCTCGATTGGAAGTTTCTTCAAAAAAGGAGTCCTTAACTTTCATTCCCAAAAGCGGTGACCAAGCAAGAAGGACTGATTCTACTACTACAACGCCGCTCCAATCTGGCTCAAAGCGGTAAATGAACACCCGCTCTGTCTGAAGAAACTGCCGGACTTCAGCCACCGTAGTACGGAGAATCTCTTCTAGGTTCAATGACTGACGGATACGTTGGGCAATCTCCGTCACTAGTCGCTCTCGCTCGGTTTGCTGTTGTAGGGAAACTTCCGCTTGCTTGCGCTCGGTAATATCGCGGTAAGTAGTAAGAATACCAGCTACACTCGACTCACTCAGCAGATTATTGGCAATCACTTCAAAATCTCGTACCTGACCATCTGCGTGGCGTAAACGGAACTCAGCCGCAACGTTTACAGACGGAGAATCAAGGGCGAGTGTCAATAGGCTTTCTGCCTTAGCAATATCGTCAGGATGTACGAATTCAAAAGCTAAGTTCCAAGTTTCAGGTTCATAACCCAAAACGGGTTTGATGGTCGGACTAGCGTAGCTAACGTTGCGATCGCTTGCAACAACAACAACAATATCGGATGCATTTTGCACCAGAGAACGGAAGCGATCTTCGCTTTGGTGCAGCGCCTCCGCTCTTGCAGTTTCGATCCTGAGCCGCTGCTCAAACAACGAAGTTACAAGCGCTAGAGCCAAAATTACTAATGTTGCTATTCCAATCCCAACTGCTAGTAGAAAGTTGTTCAGGGGATAAAATTGCTCTATCACCAATTCTTTACTTGGCTTGAAACTGACTGCTGCCATCCCGGTATAATGCATTGCGGCAATGGCATTCCCCATAATGATTGCACTGCCTAGTTTCCAGAAACTGCCGCTGATAGATGTGTTGCTGCGGAAATGGAATGCTAGCCACATAGCAATTAAAGATGCACCGATCGCAATTAGGATCGAAACTGCTACCAGCTTTGGATTATAATGGGACTCCGCCTCCAATTGCATCGCCGCCATACCCGTATAGTGCATAGCGGCAATACTCAGCCCCATAAAAATTCCCCCTGTCAGCAGCTGTAGCCTACCCATTTGCTGACGGCTGACTACGAACAAAGCAACTCCAGATGCAGCGACTGCCACCACCATCGAAACTAAAACAATTGGCAGGTTGTAGGCTATGGGTATGGGCAGGTTATATGCCAGCATCGCAATGAAGTGCATTGACCAAATGCCAACTCCCATAGCGATCGCGCCACCAGCTAGCCAGAAAAATGTCTGGGTAAGTCCTTGAGCTACTGTTACCCTTCCAGCCAAATTCAAGGCTGTGTAGGAGGCAATGATCGCAATTAGAATCGAAAAGCTCACAAGGCGGACATCATGATTAGCGCTCATGACTAGATGTGCATTGATCATTGTCTTAGCCTATATAGTTTCCGGTTTAACCATTAAGCGGTATCACAGTCCTTTAGTAACTTAAAAATCCTCTGAAGCAATAAATGGGACATAGTACACAATGCTAACCAATGCTAAGACAGAGTGTCTAGTCATAATCTCAGCAATTACTAGCGCTGCGATGCTCGCTTTGCGTATGTCAAGCATCTAGTAATGGTGTTTATCCCGCTTGAATTGCCAGCGTTGTGCTACCTATTCTGGTGGTTTGGACAACAGTTGTTTTATAAGATTGGTAGTTTTAATATTTCCGATGGAGTTAACCCAAATCGCATGACTCACTGGGCGCATGGGGTTGGTTTAATTATTGGTGTTTAGATGCCGACTACGTTTATCAGCGTAGTGCTAATACCAATAGTAAGTTTTTAGAATCCTAAATGGTTTTTCACTGGACTTAATCCATACTTAGCGATCGCCCTGATTGGTCGAATTAAATAATAGAGAAAAGATAGAGATGCAGGTAGCGGCAGAAACACTTGGTCTTCTGTAGTAGGAGCGATCGCAACGTTTACAAGGTGCAAAAAGTACGGCACTTTATCCTGCAACCGTTCCCTCACTCTGAAATAAAATAGGTTTTTTTCTCTGTCAAGATACTTGGGCGGTCTGTCAGCTGTACGGATGTAATCTGCCATAAAAAGCCGTTCGCATACTTGCTGTGCAAGTACTTCTACAACTGAATGTAACTGTATTCTTTGCAATATTTCTTCAGGAAGGGCTGTTCCTAAAAGATCTCGTGCCAGGAGAAGACCAAGCAAGAGCATTCGCTCACTGCCAACTGTGCGGGCGCGCTCAATAACAGAGTTCCAATCTATATCTTGATAAACACGAACCACTTCGGCAATGTCACAGACCTTAGCCAATTGTTCCTTCCATTGCCAGCAATCCTTGGTCACTTGGACGCAGAGGATTAGCAGCAAATCTTCTGGCTGGAGGTTAAGTATCTTTTCACCCGCAAGCGATATCGGTTCAACGCGCGACCACAAGCGATCAAAATTAAGGGGGAAAGGGCGTTCCTTCTGTGTAATTCCCCAATGAAGGTCTATGTTGACTTTAGTATCCTCGTGTACAAAGTGAGCCTCCCAGCCAAGTTCGCTTTGCAGTAAATATCCCTGAGAAATAAGTAGGTTCTTCGTCCGGAAAATGTCTCGGTCGTGAATTAGGATGTCTAAGTCGCAAAACTGTCGCAGCCCAAGCTGACCATAGGCACAAGCAGCCAGTACAGGTCCTTTGTAAGGAATAGCAGGAATTGCGTGTGCCTCAAATAGATGCAGAACTTTGAGTAGTTCCCCTGTCAAAAAAAGACTGTTTCGAGCGTTATTGTGAAAATAATTACGCAGTTGAGCAAGTTGAGCATTGGGGATAGCTTCTGGACAAATGGCATTAAAGTTTAAATACAAAAGTGGCAGCACCCCATGCCAGAGAGCTGTCTGAATCAGATAGTCCCAGTCTATATCTTCTTTGAGCAGGATTTTGCTCCGCTCGGCTCTTTCCAAGTCAATGCAAGTCCTAGCACAGCAGAGCAGTAGCTCGATTTCGGGGGGCAATTCCGCATCTGGAGTTTTAGCTATGAACTCAGTCACAATTTTTTGATTCATGCAAATATCCAGACAGTGGTAAAGCCTTTACTTTTAGTGCTACATTAACTTCGTCAAAATTCTGAATTTTGATCCAAAGCATTGCTAGTTTTTAGAACGGGATTTTAGAAAGTAATTATTTTTAGTATTTTATTATACAATTTTCTGTAATAAATCTGCTTAATTCAACTCACTAACGTAAGGCTGACTAACTTGGATTTGTGCAGTCCACGATTGAGCATAGAGTCCACCTTGAGCTAGCAATTGATCATGACTACCCGATTCCACAATCCGACCCTCGCGCATAACGTAAATCAAATCAGCGCGCATAGCTAAAGTGAAGCGGTGAGTAATTACAATAGCGGTACGACCATTAGCTAGGGCGCGGAATCGTTCCAACCAGTCAGCCTCAGCCCAGGAATCCATCGCGCTAGTTGGTTCATCAAGGACAATGATCTGCGCTCGGCGCAAGAAAGCCCGCGCTAGAGCAACACGCTGCCATTCACCCCCGCTGAGTTCAGCGCCGTCAGCAAACCATTTTCCCAGGAGCGTGTCGTAACCTTGGGGTAAGCGAGCAATAAGCTCATGCGCTCCAGCCCCGCGTGCAGCTGCTTCAATTTCAGCAGCGCTCGGCATTGCTGCTAAATCCCCCAAAGTAATATTCTGAGCAGCGGTTGTATGGTAAGGAATTGGTGACTGGAACAAAACCGTGATTATTCGTCGGAATTCTGCAATTGATAAGTCACGAATATTAATTCCATCTAGCTCAATCCGACCAGCATCAGGGTCATAAAAACGGCAAAGGAGTTTAATTAGAGTGCTCTTACCAGCACCGTTATCGCCAACGATCGCTACAACTTGACCAGCAGGGATGGTGAGGTTGAAGTCCTGCAAAGCGGCTCGGTTGCTTCCAGGATAACGGAATGTGACGTGCTGAAAGTCAATTCCCTTTTGCAATAATGGGACAGGAAGTGGCTCATCTGGATCTAAAATTTGTGGTTCTAGTCGCAAAAACTCAAATAAGTTATTGATAAATAGACTATTGTTATAAATTTGTCCTAAGTTTCCTAGCAGTGATCGCATAAGATTTTGGCTTTGATTAAAAGCCTGGTAGAACAGTGCTAAGTCGCCCAATGTCATCAATCCCACTAAGACCTGGCGCACCATCCACAACATAGCAGTGCCAGAAATAAGCAAAGCTACAGCGCCAGCACCAAGACGACCCAAACTCTGGTCTTTGATTAGCTTAAGACGCTCAGTTCTGAGTCGGCGACGCAACACTTGATAAGCCGAGCGAAAATGAGGTCCCAGGTTGAACAGCCGCAATTCAGCAGCGATCGCGCTATGGGTAAGTAGCATCTCATAATACTGGAGCCAGCGCCGATCTGTGGTTGTCCGTTGCCACCACCAGTGTTGGCGGCGATTGAGGCGAAGTACCACATAGAAGGCTGGTAATGTACTAATCAATAGGACGAAAGGTATCCAGGCACCATAAGGAATTAGTACCGCAGCCATAGCTAGCAGAGTAATACTGTTCTGTAACACGCTGCCACTATTTTCTAGCAAGCTCAGAGAACGACTACTGGCATCACTGCGCGCTCGATTTAGGCGATCATAATACTCTGATGACTCATAGAAAGCTAAATCCACAGCAACAGATTTTTCGTGGATTAAAGCACTGATATGGTCTTGGACAAGTTCTGATTGAGCAGTACGAATCCATTCGCTAGCGCTGCGGAGAAACTCCGTCAGCAACAAAATTCCTGCCATCAGCACACCTGGCACGAGAATTGGTTGAATGCTCTCCCAAGAGCTACCAATACCCACAACTGCCACTAGTCTATTAACTAAAATTCGGGTTAGGTAGACAGTGGCAACTGGCAATAGCCCCTGAATAACTAATAAAATAAACCAAGCTAGTGTCCAAGTTCGGGCTGCGCTCCAGACTAAATGAAAAGTCTGCTGCAAGTAAGATAATTGGGCGACAGCGCTACGTAGTCTACTAGTTAGAGCGTGGCTTGGTCTGGTTTTGGGCATTAAAAATTCATCCAAGCGATTAACTTACACTGTGGCTTGTTGTAAATCACGAGCAACGTGCTCTTCTACCAACTGCGCTAAGTCAGGTAGCAATGAAAGAGAGCGGGGCCGCTGGAGGCGATAGATAGTCAACTCTTTGACAAGGCTAGCGCACTGAAGGAAGTGTGGTGCTCCTCCAGAATGGAATAATGTTGTGGGACGCGAGTGCCGTACCAGTTCAATTACAGCCTCTTGAGGTCGGATGGGTTCAATATTAAGCGCTGCTTCGGCAAGTACATAGATGCGCTTGAGTAGCAACGGACTTTGGGAAAATCTTTGCGTAATCCGATAGCCCCGTTTCTCTTCTAGTGGGTGAAGTAAAAGCAGTGACTCAGCGTCATATCCCAAAGAAACAGCTGCTTCTGTACTGAGTTTAATTTGGGGAAATCCAGGGAATACTGTAGCCGGATTTGCACCCATGTTTATCGCTGCTACATCATCCGCAACGATTTCATGTCCACGCGCAAGCAGAGCGGCAGCTGTGGAGGATTTACCTGCTCCTGACTTTCCTAAGAATGCAACAGCACAACCATTAATATTTACTACACTCGCGTGTAATACTAGCAAACCTCTTTGATAAAGCAAAACCGCCATTACAGTTCCAACTATATATAACCGGATCAGGCGATCGTCTACTCTTGGTGCTGGAATGACAACAACTTCGCGTCCGTCATTCACCAAAAAAACTCCTATATCCTTAACAAAAATAATTGCTTCTTCGGAGGTTATTTTAAAATATGCTGGCTTATCGGCAACTTCCAACGGCACATAAGCAGTGGGTGTGCTGTTGACATCTAGGCGAATAGTAACATCACAGCCAACATCTATAGCTAAAAACTCAGGTAAATGTAAGTCTGACTTGATGCCTAGACTATAAGCACTGTAGGAAAACACGTTTTGCTTTTTACCTCAATAAGGCTCTTTTAATGATCATGGCTGTCCTGTACAGAGCTTAAACTAAAGCTAGTTTTACTTTAGCGGGGAGTTAAATGAAATTAACTCCCCACTAAGGCAATTACAGAGTAGTACTCAATAATTTCTTATAAAGAACTACCAAAACGTCCTTTTTCATTGCCACCGCCATCGCCACCACTTTCGGAGCTATCAAAGATAATAGCGTCGCCAAACCCAATTACTTTTTGGGTAAGCTCCTGTACAGGACCGTAGACGATTAATTCCGGAGTATTCCAAGTCTTCTTCATTGCTAAACCTCTTGCTAAAAATTAACTTGACTGAACGCACTTTCAATTAAGTGCTGGGCTACTAAACTAGTATAAACAAATACTTGATAAAGTATTAATTGTTTATGGTAAAGATATAATGAAGATATTTAATAATAATGTTCTAGTCAATTTAGGAAATTAAACGTACTTTCTCCAACCAAAGGGCTAGGGTAACTGCGGCAAAAAGTGCGATCACATCTTGGTTACTTTGTAGTTGTGGGGATGTATAACGCTTATACGCTGCACGCAAGGCTTGTATATCTACATATGGTTCAATTATTTCCGGTTTGTTAAGCACCTCCATTAAGGTTTCTTGTTCGTACTCTAGTAAACCCCGCTTAAAGTTCGGACCTAAGTTTGCCTTGTGAACCCGCCATTGAACTTCTGGAGGCAGAATATCAGTCATGGCGCGACGCAAAATTAACCGAGTCCATCCCTGGTGAAGTTTTTGCTCAGGGGGTAGAGCCAGACAAAATTCTATTAGTCGCCGATCATAGAACGGATAGCGAGCTTCCAGTCTAAATTTAGCCGCACCCTTATCAGTAAGTTCCAGTCCATAGGAATGTAGACCAGAGGTAAGATTGAGCCAGTGTTCTTGTCTCGCAGTACGTATTGGGGGTAATCTGTTACTTAAAAGGGCTTGAGTACGCTCTGCTAGTCTAATACGCTGGGCGAAACTGAGGTTGATTCCGGCGTTGCTCGACTTAGACTGACTACTTCCGCGTACTGCTTGCCAAAGTTGTATGGTCGGTTCTATAAGCAATGGTTTCAGGCTATATTTCCACAGTAGTCCCCGACGCGGTAATTTATATCGCCTGGAAATCGCCTTCAATTCTGTGAACAGAGTCTTCCACCTGCCTGTATAAGTGAGTTCTGTGAGATACCTCCAACCGTGAGAAACTGTACTATCACCATCGAGACCATCTAAAAAGATCCGCACACCTTGTTGATGGGCGGCACTATAAAGAGCTTGGTGCATATATAGGTTTGGCGCAGGGACGGCTTCATCATCCTGCCAAAGAAGGTCAACTAGGGGACTGAGACAGTCGGCATGAACATAGTGAGCCTCTAACCCTCCTACAGACTGGACGGCGTTAATATAGCGGCGTTCATCAATCCACTGCAAATCTTTTTTTGGTAGGTTTGGAAAAATTGCGGAGAAGGTATGCAGATGTTGTCCCGATTCTGCAAGCAGGTTACGTGCTGTACAAGTGATTGAGGAGGAATCTAACCCACCACTTAATGTTGAACCAACAGGAAAGGCACTACGCAGACGGCAGCGCACCGCCTCAGTGAATATTTCCCGAAAAGCTTCAGCATACTCTTGATCTGAGTGGAGCCGGATTTCGCGTGCAGGATCTAGTGACCAATAAAGTCGGCACTGCGTTTGGGAATAGCTTATTGTTATGCTGTGTGCCGCAGGTAGCCTTAAAATGTTTTGGTAGAAGGTAATGGTCTGATCTTCAAACAGCAATGCCAGATGAAATGCAACCCTGACTTCATTAAGTTGACGCGGCACTTCCGGCAGGCAAAATAAAGCCTTGATTTCAGAGGCAAAGACAAACACTCGGTTTGAGCGATAGTAGTAGAAAGGTTTGATCCCCATCGGATCTCTAGCGCAAAATAACCTTTGCTCGCGGCAATCCCAAATCGCAAAGGCAAAGTCACCTAGTAGTTTATCGGGGCAGCGATCGCCCCATTTTTCATAGCTAGCCAGAATTATTTGGCTATCGGTAATTTTATTAGCGGGGCGGTCAGTAAGGCTTAACGCTGCTATTAATTCATCTCGATTGTCAATGCGGGCATCAGCAGTAATGACGATGTCACCATTTTGGTTCTTTAAAGGCAGTTGCTCTTGGAGGGATTCGGGTGTTGTCCACAGCATCTGGTGTCCAAGACCAATACATCCTTCACTCCAGATGCCTGATGCGTCTGAGCCTCGATCTGCCAGGCTCTCCACCATTTGTCTCAGATTTGGGCGCTCTACTGGCTGCTGATCAAGATAGTATATGCCAGCGATCGCACTCATGACCTTTCTGCCTCTAGGTCTGGTAAAGGCGTATATCGCCCAATATCTTTTAAGCCACCCACCACAATTCTTCCCTGACTCTCTACCCAGGCATGAGCTTCTAATCCTCCCTGTCCTTTAGCTACACCAATGCGGAGTTGGGTTTGGTAACCACGCCGTTCCAGCAATACTTGTGTTGTCAATGCGCGAGCGAGGCATTTAACTTCACCAGGCATATATCGACTTACCACCCTTACTGCCCAAACGACTTTATCTAGAGACTGATCTGGCTGTAACTTGGAGGTTGTCTGTGTCATTTTTGCGAGCAAGCGTCGTAAAGTCTGAAATGGCAGCAGCAATAATCCTAGCCGCACAGTTCCGAGTAGGAGAATTGCGCTAACTAGAAGTCGGCGATCGCTTTTAGTAATAGCCACTAATTTACGTAGTCGTCTCATTCTTAACCTCTACTAGCTCTACGTCTGCAAGCTTTTGAAGCAAGGTAACAACTTCACGCTCACAGCGCTCAGACTCAATTTCGTACTCCTGTATAAGGATATTCAGAATATCATTTACAGTTCTTGGTTCTTGAAGCAGATGCCAAATCCGAGCGCCTACAGCGTCTAGACCGTGATAAATTCCAGTTTTAAGATTAAGGATGACTGCATCCCCGCCCAGTTCAGAAGAAACTTGCTCCTTAATTGCTACTACAAGCAAATGCCTCAAGGCTGTAGGCTCTAATGCTAAAAAATTCATGTTTTGTTTGGTTATTTAATTATATTTACAAGTGCTTGATGTCGGATTATTTTCCTACCTTTTAAATAATTACCGCTTCATAAATTTTGTACTTAACTCTACATCCACTTTTTTAGAATTGAGTAAATCATTTTTATTATTTAGGACATCCTTGCTCATCCTTATACTAAAACTGGCATATGAACCGATGCTCAAATTTTGCTAGAACTGCTAATACTTTTTACTGCACTTATTTTTTTGCAGTTTAGCTTTTAAAACTAGCATTCATACACCGTAGCCAAATGTATTAATTGTAACTTGTACAACAATATTTGAGATGTTGTAATTGACAGGTGTAATCGCATTAGGATTGGTTTTTTCTCTCCCTTATACCCAGAGGGGTAATACTTCCGTATCACATAATTTAAATCATGCTTACTAAAAAAGCCTCTCAAGTGAGAGGCTTTAGTCATAAGTGGAGAAAGTTTATCAAGCTTTAACCAGCTACAGCGATTGCTCCTGCAGCGGCAGAAGCAATCGCAGAGACGATTGCAGTCCCTGCGAGCCACCAAGCAGCAGTTTCTGCGGCTTTTCTGGTGTCCTCTGCTTGTTGTTGAGCTTGATGCTTGACTTGCTCTATGCGTCGTTGTGCTTCGTGCTGGAGGCGTTCTGCCCGTTGCAATACAGTATTACGCGCTCCTTCAATTTGATCAATAATCCGGTTAGCGTCCGCCTCGGAGATATCCTCACGAGAACTCATCAGCGCGACCAAAGTATCCCGATTAAATGAACCAAGGCGATCGCGTATGGCATCAAATCCAGCTTGCGGATCATTAAACATTTGGCGGACATCACGCTTGATACCATCGTAGTTGAGTTCAGGACGGTCAAGAGCGTTAAGGTAGTTGCGAATTTTGCCAAAAACACCATCAATCACGTCTTGAATGCGGCGCTGAATTGCGCGGACTTGTTCAACGAATTGTTCGCGAACAGAGAAGATTTGATCAACAGTCCGGCTTGCTTCCTCCTCAGACATATCTCCCCGTGCTTGCAAAAGTTTGACCACAGTAGAGCGGTCAAAATGCGACAGGCGATCGCTCAAACTTTCCACCCCCGCTCGCGGATCATTCAGTAACGTCTGTAAATCGCGCTTAATACCTTCAGGATTGAGTTCTTCCTTGCCAGTATTCCGCAGGTAGTCTTCCAGAACGGCTTGGAAGTTTTGGACTCTTGTCTGAGTCCTTGCCGCTACACGACGGGGCGCTCGCGCAATGTCCCGAACCGAGCTTTGCACCTGATGAATAATTTGATTAACTTGATCTTCACTCAAGTCTTGGCGTTGACTAAGCAACTTTACTAAAGTGTCTCGGTCTAATTGGGCTAAACGCCATCTCAACGCTGCGATTCCCTGTTGCGGGTTAGCAAACAATTTAGCAATATCTCGCTGAATTCCTTCGGGGTTTAGTTCTTCCTTACCAGTGTTACGCAGGTAATCTGCAATCATGCTTGTAACTTCGTCGTACTGCTCCTTAGCTTTATCCGCCACAGCTTGCGGTGCCTGTAGAATGCCGCTCCACGACTTCTCGACTTGAGCGGTGATTTGATTGACTTGTTCCTCACTCAGGTCTTGCCGCTGGCTCAATAGCTGCACCAACGTATCGCGGTCAAAGCGAGACAGCCGCGTCCGGATCACTCCTAGCCCTGCTTGTGGATCGTCCAGCAGCGTTTTCAGATCGCGTGTAATTCCTTCCGGGTTTAGTTCATCTTTGCCTGTATTACGCAGATACGATTCTAAGTTTAGCCACAGTGTTTCAGTTTGCTGTTTTGCTCGTTCTGTAAGGGCTTGAGATTCTAACAAAACCTGATTGCGCTGTCTTTCCAATTCGTCTAAAACAGTTTCCGCTTCTGTAGGAGTAATATCACTGCGCTGAAGCAGTACCTGCCGCATCGATTCCCGGTCAAGCGGAGCGAGGCGGAGGTTTAAACTTTCATGATCCGCCTCTGGCTCTTGTAGCAATTGTTTAAAATTCCGCTCAATGCCTTCTGGGTTCAAATCTGCCTTACTGGTAACAAGCAGATAACTTTCCACTCGGCGCTGAAGATCTTGTGCTGCCTCTCTTTCCTCAGCTGCTCTTACTGTAGTTAAAACATCTTTGCGAACACCTTCAAGCTGCTCAGCAATCCGGTGGATTTGCGCTTGGTAAAAAATACCCCGCTGTTGCAAAATTCCGCCAAAATCGTTTATTGAAAGTTGCTCCACCTGCCGCCACACCGCACTGCACCTGGATCAGCTGGTGATCGTATAAGACATCTCGAAATTCCTGCTCAATTTTTTCCGGCTTCATTTGCCAGGAGTAGGTATTAAGCAGGTAGTTTTCCACATCAGCCCGAATCGTACTATATGGCACTGCTGCTGTTTTCAGTCCTGTTTGATCAGCTACTTTGCCGACTTGCTCAGTCACTTTGTCTTTAGCTTTAGTGAGCGAACCTAAAATTGTTTCAACGTCTATTTCCGAGAGATCCGCCCGCCCCAATACAGTTCCCATGAGCAAGTTTAAGCCTTGCTGGAGTGTTTGCTGAACTGGACCTGCTGGGGTAGCTGCTTGGGTTGGTCTTTGGTCAGATCCCTTTGATGAACGCATTTCTGCCATTAGTTGATCTACTTTGGCATTTAGCTCATCTGTTTTTGTCGCCCTGGCTGAACGGATTTGAGATAGTCAAGCAATTCACCCATGCGGTCTTGTTGGGGAGCTTGCTGATCCACCACCTGCCGCCAAACGCTTTCCAACTGATCTGCAATGCGCTTGACATCTTTTTTTGAAAGATCGGTGCGGCTGCTGACTAAATCCACAAACTTTTGGCGGTCGATATTACGGAGGTCTTGAGTACCTGCGATCGCTTTCAACTGGGGATCGTTCAGTAACTTTTCAAATTCACCTGAATTTTTTGAATATCTAACTCCGGGGGGCGCAAGGTATCTAAATAATCCTCAACGCTATCCTGAATACTTGCAGGGTCTAACCCCGATCCCAATTCACGGCGTACGTACGAAGGTGCAGCAGCTTCGTTCTGTCCTGACAACCTGATCGTTCACCGTTTTAGCACCCAGTGCAGCGGTGGCTGTCCCCATAATCGCTTGAAAGCCGGAAGTTGCAGTGTTCACAACCGAGCCAACTAAGAATTTACCGCCGTTGAACTTTAATCAAAACTAGTAGTAAAAAGTACGCTCCCCAAATCACTAACCCAACGATTGCTCCCAGCCCTGCACTATCAATTAAGCTCAGTTGTACCGCTAGTAAACAAGCGATAAATAAGGCAATACTGACAGTGACTAATGTCCAAAGCCCAACTGCTGTACCAATTTTACAATCGTGCCACCCAAACTCCCAGATTCATCAGAGTTAGAATCTGATTTATTGCCCAAGTAAGTGAGTCCAAAAGCAACAGAGAGGTTTGTTAGTACCAATTGAATAGCAAACGCCAGCACTACCCCTGCAATCAAGGCAAAATATAATCGTGGACCTGAAAGACAAGCGCTGCATCTTCTGCACTGTCAACGTTGCGATTCACTCCGAGCTGTGCTAGCCAGAATAGCGTTTTGTACACTCCCAGCGTCATTTCCATATTCTGAAACATCGTATTTCCTTCGTCAAAGCTTAAGTCGGCGCTGATTAAAGATTCTATTCTGTATCTAAAGTAAAACTAAACTGTATAGCTCACAATCCTTAAATAAAACACCTTAAAGCATCCTCCCAAGGTCTGAAAATTATATCCTCAGCAGGATGAAGTTGGTAGACCTAATTTAACAACTGAGAAGACTTACTAGCTTAGTATTAAGAACTGTACTTAAAAAAACTTAATGTAATGCTCTATTTACACATCAGCTTCTTTACACCTTGCTGGCAAGCTTTCCTACCTCAAAATAAATTTTAAAGAGTCTATTAGACAGGACTTACGTAGTTGGACGCAGTAATGTCATTCTGAGCGGTAGCGAAGAATCTCTGGGATGCTTCACTGCGTTCAGCATGACATTCAACTGCGTAACTCCTATTAGAATTACATACAATTTGTACCTACAGGCAAAAAGCAGGCTGGTGATGGGTTATCTAGATTAGAGGCATCAAGAGACTACTTGTTTAAAAGCTAAAAACAACGCAAACCAACAGCATCACTGAAAGACCTCTTGCTACAGAGTTTAATGGCAAAGACGGCAAAGCCTTTATTATTTGGTTGGAATGCCCAGGTTGAACTGGGGAACAGTCGCTTTAGCAATAATTCTGTTTTCTTGTCTATCTGGTTTATAATGTAGCTATTTATACCGTAGTCCCTTATTCTCCACCTTATTGGATAAGTCATAGATTCCAAACACTCAAATTTATTTAAAGACAAAAAAGTATTCTCTATTTTTAGAAGTATTTTTAATGGTATATGAGTGCTTGCCTTAACTTAACTTAGGCAAGCAAGAAAATTTTTATTGGCAATCACTTAATTATTGCTCTTTATACCAAACCTAGCCCTTGGATAGCATTGGTAGGAGCCAGATTAACAATTAAGGTTGCGAGTAAATATCGTACTAACAGTTGGGGGTAAACAATTCTGATGTAAAACTCCCATGCAGACCATAGGGAATATGCTGCTGCAAATGTAGGCGGGCGATCGCACCCCGATGCAAATCACGGGCATCTAAAATTACTACATCTGAGCGGTGGTGGGCAGCATCGTAAACTAAAGTTAGCACCCAGCCATCATCTTCATCAATAGAATTCGGGCGCTCGACAAAAATTGGTTCACTGATAAAGCCACGCGGCGCAGCACTCCAGAGTTGCCGTACTCCAGACTCTAAATCAATTTTGAGAATTGCTTGCAACGGAGCATTACCAGTATCGCCATCAGCCGCACCCATATACAAATAACGATAAGGTCGCCCTACTCTTTGCTGATGAATACTAGGAAACTCACAGCATCGAACTTCAACTAACTGCCGTGATACAGTTTTATCTGGCAAATTCAGATGAAACCGCCACAGCTGCCCAGGCTTGAGAGCATCAAAATCTACTTGGCGAAAATCGCTTTGCGGCTCTACCTCTGGAAATGACTCGTAACAGATTGAGTCAATATAAACATCATTACCTTGTTCAAAAGCATTGGCATGATGGAAAACAAAGCCAGAGTGAGTTTCTAGAATCTGCACTGATTTGGATTTGTCGCGGGGAATTACGATAATTCGAGTCGGCTGATTAGGCTGGAACTTGATACATTCCCCCGCGCCACGCAAGCCGAACACAAAAGGTAAGGGATTAAAAGCAATAGGATTTTGAAAAAATATGCAGTAATTTGGCGTAATTGCAAAATCGTGGATGAAAGCGAAGCCCGGAACACTATGAGCGTGTTGCCGCACCACTTTACCATCTGGGTTTAGCTCAAAGATGGTAATTGTACTAGATAAACCAGGCTTGATGGAAAAGTTTACCAGGCTTGGAGCGCCACCATCTTGGTCACAACTAGGATCAACGCGGGGATGGGCGGCAAAGGCTTCGCCGTCTGACAAAACACCGTTGAGGGAATCTTTACCAAGTGTTTCGAGCGTATAGGGGTCTAAGCGATGCGGATCTGCGGCTTCCCACAATGCCAGGAGTTTACCGCCCCAGTAGATGACGTTAGTGTTGGCAATATTTTTAAGTTTAAGGTCAAAGGCATTAGCTAGCCAGCCACCGGGCTTTTGAGTACCAAAAACGCCACGATACAGAATCTTGCCAGCCTTTTGTTCTTCTAGATAGGCAGCAGTGCGGATGAAGCGGTTGCGGAAGTAAGCACGACCATCACGAAAGGCGATCGCACTGATCATCCCATCGCCATCAAACGGATGGTGGATGCGATGACCATTCACATCCAGTAACCCAGGACCATTGCGAAACAAAGTGCCGTGTAGTTCCGCAGGAATTTGTCCTTCTACATCATCAATCCAGTAATTCGACTCTGTTTCTACAGATTCATAGCCTTTCTGCCAATCTTCGCGTTGGTAGGAATTAGTGGGGACTGTGGCGGCGCGTTCGTGAAGTTGAAAACTCTGCATAAAATTAAGCTAAGTGTTATCCCAAAACTTGAAACTCTATTCTGCTGGTTCTTCAGCTGGTCGGAGCAATGACTGCGGTACAAACTCAGACACCAATTCTGGGATAAATGTTTGTCCCGTTTGTGAGGCGTTA
>JAUJND010000078.1 GCA_030446505.1 Chroococcidiopsidaceae cyanobacterium YX2bin18
AACACTCACCTTTTCTGTACTCAATACTGCTTAGAGCTTAACCCAACCGTATTGGGAGCTTGCCCTGAACAGTAGGGAAAAATTCTTTTATGGCAATTTTCTCGTGAAAGCGACCTGTATCCTCCGCAAGGTAAGTTCTGCCAAATCCTCCTTGACCAAGTTGTTGCTGAATCAGGTAGCGATCGCGCAGTCGAGTTCCAGGTGACAACTCTTCAAGTTCATTTTTATAAAAGTTGGGTTCTGTCGTTTTAGGCTGCACTATTGGTAACGGCTCACCACATTGTTGACAGAACCGCGCTCCTAATGAAACTTGTGTCCACTACTACATATAACAACACTCATAAGAGCTGATTTATAAAGAGAATCTAAAGAGCGTTGCACCTATCGAGAGCAAGTTCTAGGCTAAATTTAGTCGAGTTCGATTGCTGCCCATGAGTCGTCTACCCACGATTGCCAATCCTCAACGCAAGCCGTATCCAAGCGACTTGAGCGATGCTGAATGGGAAATCCTCAAGCCACTGCTGCCGCTGCCAAAAGGCTTTGGACACCCTGTAGAAGTGGACTTGCGCGAAATTCAAGGGCGGCATTTTCTACGTGCAGCGCACGTGTTGCCAGTGGGAAATGCTCCAGAAGCGATCTGCCGCCCTACAGCACAGTGTATGGCTACTTTGAGAAATGGCAGCGCCAAGGGGTTTGGCAGCAAATTCATGACAAGATACGACACCAATTGCGCTCAAAGTTAGGACGAGATAAGTACTCAAGCGTTGCCATTGCTGATTCTCAGTCAGTGAAGACGACGGAAAAAAAGGGATGGCTTCCTTGCCTGGAGGTTGCCTCCAAGCAAGGAAGCCATCCTGCGGGAGGTCTACGGTTTCGATGGTGGTAAAAAGGTTAAAGGGCGCTCCTCGCCATATCGTCTTAGACTCACAAGGATTGCTCATTGGTGTTTTAGTCACCGAAGCGAATGCCTCAGAACGCTTAGGGGCAGTAGTTGTACTGGCTGAAGCGGTCGAAAAGCTCTCGAAGTTGCAAGTGGTTTGGGTAGACCAGGGTTATTCAGGAGCAAACTTTGCTCGTGCAGTCAAGCAAGTTTGTGGAGAGCAGGTGCGAGTCGAGGTGATTGAACGAATTTCAAAAACATTTGAGCGCTTACCATAGCGATGGCTAGTCGAGCGGACATTTGGCTGGCTCAATCGATTTCGTCGCTTAAGCAAGGATTATGAGGTGTACACCGAGGTCAGCGAAGCGATGATTTACGGCTCTTTGATTCGACTCATGATCAAGCGTCTAGCCGCTTAAGCTTTTGTTTACAAATCAGCTCTAAGAAAGTAGATTTTGTAATAGAAAATAATAAGAAAGTTGAAAAATATCAGGTGAACAATTCAGAGCAAAACTGTCTGCTCTCTATTCGCAGGTTTTAAGGTAGCTAGCTTTCCCAACTTCCACCTAAAGTTAGCTCTACCTCTGTCTGTGTCCAACAGAATTTTTACCGAAAGCTTTGGCACAATTTACTATTGCTGTAAAATAAGTTCAGTGAATGCACAGGTGGCATCCTAAACTATCAAAAACTTATTTAATCGCTTCGGTCGAGATATGCTGGCATTAAAATTGCAGCAAAGCTTCTGGGCAAACTGAACCTATGACTGCTCCAACTTCTACAGCCACTCAAACAGCTCTTAGCACTGTCCCACAATGGCAGCCAGCTACTTGGGAGGATTATCTCGATAATCGTGATGCTCCTACGCCAGAGAGGGTAAGGCTGTTTTTTAATAGCAAGTACCTTTTTGTTGACATGGGTTCAGAAGGAATCAACCATGCTAGAGTTAGTGACCTGTTTACGCTGCTATTTTTTATCTGGTTTAATAGCAGACCAGAGCAAAAAGCTGATTCTCTAGGGCGTTGTTTAATTGAAAAGCCAAACAAGCGAGCCGCATCGCCAGATTTAGTCCTGTACATTGGTGAAGGTGTCCCACAATGGCAATCAGGAGAACCGCGTCGTATTGATTTAAACCAGTGGCGAGTCCCTGATTTAGTTGGTGAAATTTCTGATACGACGTTAGCAACTGATCTGGATGAAAAGAAACAACTCTATGCTGATCTGGAAATCCCTGAGTATTGGGTAATTGATATTCAGGGCAAACGAGTGTTTGGGTTTCGGTTGCAGGAGAATGGAAAGTATCAGCAGTATGCCAATTCTGTAGCCTTGGAAAAGGTGTCAATTTCCCTGCTTGAACGAACTCTAGAACGTCTAAGTGAGGAAACTAATATTAGTGCTGCTAGCTGGTTTGCCCAACAAATTGCAAGTTTAAATACAGACTAAACTGCATATCCTCTATTAAAAAAGGTGCAGACAATCACTAAGGCTGTTCCGCCACAGGCGTTAATTCTCGCTTTAATACAACCCGTTCACCGTAATTCAATAGCCTTTCTATAGTGGCAAGACGGTTTGACCACACTTTGACTTGATAGGGATTTTCTAGAGATTGCGATCGCATCCAGCCTTTAAATTGTGACTGGAAGGCAGTAAGTGAAGCTCTTGCCACTGCCAACCGACTAGAAGAGGGAGCAGTAGAAAGCTGATTCAAAGCACTTTCAAGGTCTTTTGCTTGCGTCCCAAATGACGAAAGTGCTGCACCCCGTAGCCAAAGTTGATTCTTTTCCAAGAGAAAATTCCATTCCCGTTGTAAGCCAGTGTAACGAGCAGCAGCGGTCTGAAATGGCTGGCGATGGGGATGGGAGCTTGAGGTATGCGTTGCTGCTTCCTTGGGTGGCTGAAAGAGCGTTTGTAGCTCATTGCTAAGATTTTCTACAGCAAATAAAGAGTAACCGCTAGCAGGTAAATCTCTTGACAGTTGGATTTGATCAACCGCCACTGATACCGGCAAATTGAGCAGGCGAATTCCCTGGCAAAACCAATGTAGAACCCAAGTTGGTTGACGTGATCCAAGGTTGACTCAGGTTTTGGAAGCGATAAGTATCTAGTGCATAAGTCATCGGTACAACTAAATCAATATCACCACATTAAACTTCCCAATGCTGCTGTAATTTATGAATACGATCATGTTCCGACAAGGAAAAACGGCAACAGACATAATCAAGTTCGGGCGCTTTTGCTTTAGCCGCTGCAAGTGAAGGATCGCCACAAAAGAATCAATTTGCTGGGTGCGAATTGCGTCATTTCTTTGCCACAAAACGCGATCGCGCGGACGAATCTGGGTTGGATCTACCCCAGTTAATTTGCTGAAACTGTTGGCGTGCTGCGATGCCATAGCCGTAGCTACGTTCAGCGCTCGATCTTGAAAGGGATAGCGGATATAGTCCAGTTGCAAGCCATCCTGCGCCTACTTGATAGCGGCTGACAATTTCATCTAACAGGTTTCAGCGTATTGACGCGCTTGGGATTAGCTGGATCTAAAAGGGCTTGCCTTGACCGGAGTGGAAACAAGCTACCACGATTATCGTAGCTAGCCCAGTCGGGATGAGCAGTAATCACTGGTCCTGGGTAATTTGCTGGAAAATTAACTAAGGCATTGTGCCAGCGAATACAGCAGCAAAGTCCAAACCTTGTATGCAATTTATTCCTCGCTGATGAGCACTTTAACCTTGTAGCCGCCAGTAGTCCTGTTTCACGCACTAATGGGTTTTGCGGTAAATTTACTTGGTAACTGATAAATCCAGCATTAACTGTTTCAAAAAACAGCATTAATCTCGCTGCTGCCAGCCGATCAAAATCAACGCTAGTTCCCGTTCTGAGCCAGCACGGACGATAGCTTACCGGATCTTAACCACATTGCCTGAATTTTCTGGTTGAGCTGGCGATCGCCAGTTATTAAAGTATTTTGCTGGGCTTTTTCCCACTGCGCCTGCGTTGCATAGTTCTGTTGTTGATTGTTGGGGTAAAGTTTTAAAATTTTCATAGCTTCCGCCAGTTGCAGCCTGCGTATGCGCAGCGCTAAAGATGGCAGCGGGATTAAGCACAGTAGCGCTGCGCGGTTACTATTCCTAGCATTAGCAGCTGCTTTCAAACCTAACAATACTGTGTTCTTCTAGCTCTGGCGTAGCGCACGATTTCAATATTAATTGGTTTAGCAATAGCGCTGCCAACTCTTAGGTTCAGCCGGTTTCAGAGGATCTTACTGCTGTGGCGGTGATCTCGGTATCGCCATCATTCAGGAGCAGCAGCCTGGGGAGCCGACGGTACTGGCTCAGTCTTAGTGGCAATATCTCTTTGGTGGCGTGATTTTCGCTTCAGGGCTTTAGCCATTTGCAGTTTGCCACGTACCACCAGAAATTTACGCGCTCCAGCTATCGCCAGCTGCGGCGGTGGCTGAATATAGCGGTTGAGGGCTGCCCGTAACCAGGCACTATCTTAACTTAAAGAGGCGGCATCTACTCCCCAATGCCATCCCAACACTAAGCTGATTCCGCTTCGTCGTTACAACTGCGGGGGGCTATCTTGACTGCCAGATGGCAGCAGGTTTACCAGTTAACTTTGTTGAACACACTTCCTGGACAAAATTGAGTCTACATTGACGACCCATTCCCGAGTTCTGGTGCGTAAGGGTTAAAGTTGATTTTGCTTACTGAGGTCGGCACCCCAGCAAGCCCTTAAGAGCGATCGCGAATAGTTGACGCACTCTGGCTGGCCCAGATTACCTACAGGACCGCATCGGCAATTACCACGCCCACCCTGACTCAGTCCATGCCTTGCGGGCAAGCGCCTGTGCTGGTGTCAATGTTCTAATATTGGGTAAAATTAAACTAAGGATCGCCTAAATCTGCTGCACTTTTCAGAAGCGAGATCGCACCATTACACAATAACCAACGCCGCCAGCAGCCTGCAAAACCTTGCTGCAATACCTGTCCATTGATTTCCGAATTTTCCTGACTTTAACTACGCGAACACAGTATTTTCGCCCGAAGCTGCTGGCAGTAGCAACACGAAGTAGAGGTAAAGAAATAAAGGTAAAAATAAAGGATTTTTCTGGAAAAACTTTCAGCTTGACCTGTACCAGTGGTGGCACAGAAAAACGAAAACTTAATCAACATTATGCAATACAAATCTCAATTAGTTCTTCAACTCCCCGCACTAAAGAGAACAGGTGTATCAATCTTACGCTAGTTCTGCAAGCGTCATGTCATCTAAAAGCAAGTATCACCATTTTTCAGCATCATAGCAGGCACGATAATAGCATCGCCTAAGTATTTTTCCCTGAAGTTGTTCACGTAAATCTTGACCAGTTAACAAGCCAGTAACAGTAATAGTTTGTCCCCACAATAGTGGCTACAAAGCTGCCATATTCACTTTTAGTCCGGCGACAGAGTTGAGGGCGTTGCAAGATCGGCTGAAAGGCTTTTTCTACAGCATTGCCCACTACCCAAGTAAATTCTCGTTGTGGAAGAAACTTGTTGCGGTAACTGTTGAGCGGCTACAGAAAATTGCTTTGGAAAAGAGCGAATTGAACCTACGCCGTTATCAATCTGGGGATAATCTTCGTAATCAGATTCAATTGGTAATTCTTGACCTGAAATTAGAAACCACTCATCAGCTAATAAGCAAAAGTTGATCTTAGTTGGTGGCGAAATTTGATTTGGAGATCCTTGACTTGATTGACTTACCAATACTTTTTCTCGACTTACTGGTATTAGCTCGTCTTTTGTAGGGCGGAAACCGAGTTAAACCCACTGGCACAACTGCTACTGAAGCAACAGTTGCGCACCTCTTCTAAATGAAATTGGGCTAAATCCAGCAGGGTACGTTCCAGATGCGCTCCATCGTTAATACCCAGGACAGACAACTACTGAGCATGAATTTGAGTCACCCATCTTGGAAACCACTTCAGCTGTTGCAATATTTGACCAGCACGAGGATTTTTTCAGCAGTTGAATTCGTACTTCCGGCTCGGTGGCATGAACAGAGATATATAAGGGAGAGGAAGCCGCAACTTTTCAATCCGCTGCCATTCTCGTTGAGTGAGATTGGTCAAGGTGATAGAGCCATATAAAGCTTAAGCGGTAGTCTCGTCCTTTAAATATAAACTTTGACGCTTACCGGGTGGCTGCTGATCAATAAAGCAAAAAGGACAGCGGTTATTACACTGAATAAGCCATCGAAAAGGGCAGTGTCAAATTCCAGCCCCAAGTCTTCGTCGTAGTCCTTCTCAATTTCAATTTGATGAGTGTTTCCCGCCATGTCTAAAACTTCCAGCGCCAGCAGTTCATCAGCGCATAAAATTGATAATCAATTAAGTCGCGGGGGTGATTGCCATTAATAGCAACCAGGCGATCGCCCGGTTCAAATCCAATTTCAGCAGCGATGGAATCGGGGATAACTTTGGTGATTAGGTTGGATGGATCGGCTCACTCATAGAAAGTCATTAGCAAAGAACTAAGGATGTGCGACTATGGATTATTAACTATTTTTAATAGCCCAGAGAAAATTGCACCTAATATTGCTACTCCAAATGCTAGCCTATACCAAATAAATATCAGGTATTCTTGGTTTGGAGATAGCGTAATAGCCAAGCTGATCGCCGCATAGGAAAAATATGTTGCTTCGGAAGAAGTCCCAACTACCAAGGAAACCATTTCTTCATTTCCTAACCCTGCATCCATTGCATCTTTTAGCTGCACTAAACCTGCTAGAGTAATTGCCGGAATACCGAGTAAGAAGAAGGAAAAACGTGCGGCGGCAGCGCGTTCTAAACCCATAAATAGTCCTGCTGTCAGTGTTGAACCAGAGCGAGACACCTGGGATTAATGCTAGAGCTTGAGCTAAACCCATCAATACTCCATCTTGAATCCCCAAACTGTCAAAGTTGCGCTTACGCTTTGCCACTTGTTCAGCTGAACCTAGTAATAAAGACAGCAATGGAGGCTATGGCGATCGCTGCCAGGCTCCGCACTGGTGAGGAGTCAAAGTCGGGAATTAAAACTTTGATCAGTAACCCAAAAATAACGGTGGTATTGTTCCTAAGATAATCCCCACAGCAAGCCGGAAATCATTGAGCGGTAATCTGAGCGGGCGATCGCCTTAATCGCACCTGTTGTAATTTGCGTCAGATCTCCCAAAAATACTACGTTTAAATACAGCAGCAATACTATCTGCTGAATTACAGCAAAGGCACCTGATCGCCCTGTTTAAAACTACGTTACCACTTTCTTTAAATGCGCCGTGCTACTTACCGGGCAGAACTGTTTGTTAATCCTTTGCACCATCCCCAGAACAATGGCTTCTGGCGCTTGTTCGATCTGGAGGTGCGGCATTCGCTTCCAGATTAGGCTGGTACCGAAAGCTTACAGGAGCAACAAACCGAGACGGCAACGCCTGCACTTAAGAACGTAGAACATCTGACGTTGTGATCTTCATTTACCGTCCCTTGGGTTAGCTACACACCTAGCTAAACATTCAGTTGTCATACCTTTAAAAAGACCAAATTGTCTTCATTTAGCATTCTGCGGCAATGCGTTGTAAGTTTTTACTATTTTCCATGTTCAACCATACTGCTACAGCATAGGCCGGTAAAATATTAGTCCTATCTAGTTGAAAAGTACCCATTAATAATTAATTAAGTAAAAGAGGCTTGTCTGTTTGACTGAGCAACGGATGCCCAGTTGGTTTCTCTGTGCTGAATGACCACCTGTAAGATAAACTAAAATTAAATCCATAGTATAAATATGACTTGTGTATATTTGTTGTGATATATTGAAGCAATATCAGTTAAGTAATAAATCTTTAACAATTTTCGGGTTAATACTGTTGTGTGTTCTCCTATCCCGCTTCTGCACCATCATCATTATCTTCAGCCCAGGCTAGTAATCGTACTGTTCCTTTCTCTCGTGGATTGTTCTAGGCGTGCCTGGTTGTTTTCGCACCTGGTTCAGGTTTCTAGTAGCGGTACGCGCGTTTATTGAAGTTCATTGGTGCGATCTCTACCGGTTGAGTTGAATGGATATAGGATTTTGGTGTATTGAGTTTTGCCTTTAATGTCTCGTATTAATTTACCTAACTATGGGAGACGGTGTTGCTAGATGGTCTTACTTAAGGATACAGGAGAATTGCATTAGTTGGTTACGCTGGGAACCATTATTTACATTTGCCGATAAAACTGGAATCGCTCTCCCATTTGCTTTAGTCACAGCATCAAGCGAAATTGGGGCAAGGTAGGTAACTTTTTCTATCTAGGTTCCCTCCTAGGTACAGTTCTAACAGATGTGTATTTTTATATAGTTGATTTAATTCCTTATTAGCGGCAGCTAATGCAAGTGGAGCTAGAATTAGCACCACCGATTTTGCAAAGTGCAGTAGCGCAAGTGCAGACACCTTGGGGACAAGGTTGGGCATTAGTTCTTGCCCTTACTCTGTTAATAGTAGGCATTTTCCCCTGGCGCTATCAGCAGTTACACTGGTGGGCATTTAGTGGAGCAGTATTAAGTACAATTTTTGGTAGACGGCTTGTTTTGGCTAGCTGCTGCCGCCGCGTAAACTCCATAGCATCAATAAATAAAAAAAGCATTTAGCCTGAGATTTTAGGTTTCAGTTTTGGGTTGCCCACAACGAGTTAGATGTACTAAATCTTTCTGGAGAAGATGGGGCAGTATTTTCTAAATCAAAACTAAAACAACTCTCCGATTTATCAGCGATTAAGCTTTGGGTGATTAGGTAACACAACGGTAAGGGTTGTCCACCCCTTGAAGCTTTCAACCTCAATTGTTCCCTCTAATTGTTTGACTAACTTCTGTACTAGAGCTAGCCCTTCCCAGTCCCACCTTGTTGCCAGCTGAATCCTCGCTCTTAGGTACGCGATAAAACTTCTCAAAGATACGTGGCAACTGGTCTAGCGGAATCTCTGCTGGATTGCTGATTGTAAATATAGTTGCTGCCTCAGTAGACTTTTTGCAAACCCTCAGGACAATTTCACCGCCAGGGAGTGTATTTGCAGGCATTATTGAGGAGTTCTGCTAAGATTCGTTCTAGGCTGGCACGGTCGAGACCAGTGAAGGCAGATCAGGAGGAAGATTAATTTGTAAGTTTTGCTGGCGTTGCCTAGTGCGGACGCGAGAACGGCTCAGTTATAGTAGGCAACAGTTCTTGGAGGTTTACAGTGTCGCCCAGCGAAATGAAATAAGATCCAGCTTCCAACCGCTGTAAGTCTAGCAGTTAATTAATCAGTCACTTTCACGGGTACACTCAGCTTGCAAAAAAATAGCGCTGGCTTTTTTCAGCGGTAGGAGAAATTTGTGCATTTGGATTGCCATCTTCATATTAGGGATGGGAGTCCGCAATTCGTGAGAAACGGTATCTAGGAAGTCGTCTTTGAGAGAATTGAGTTTTCCAGTTGCTCGACTTGGGTAGTAGCCGCTTGGTACAGTCAGGCTTGCCGAATCGCGATCCTTACTGATTTGCCACCTGCTGCACCAAAGCGAATCTCTAGTTCATCAAAAGCGTCTCCTTGCGGTTGAACAACCATAGATCTCCTATCACTGCCTGGTCATCAACAATCGGACAAGACAGAACTGCAACCTGACTTCGGATAGGATCGGGTGTGATGTCACAGAATTGAAAATACTGACCTATAGGGACTGACGGTAAACTTCAGGAACGTCTGCCATTTGCACGACGCGCCCTATAGAGGAGGGCGTTTTCAGTGTCCCTTCATCGTCTTTGGCTGTATACTCATAGCAAATATTGGAAGTGCCTCTTTACAAGGTTGTACAAGGCAGTATCACAGCAGATAATGTTTAGCACAAGAGTTAGTTCTTGCACAACGGTTTGTAAAATCTGACTTTCATCTAAACTGTCACGCACCTTGTCGGTAATGCGCTTCAAGGTCGCTTCAAAGTTGAGTGTCTGTTGCAACTGGGCGGTACGCTCTTGCACCTGGAATCAAGGTCGGTGTTAAGTTGCTGCAACGCCTTTTCAACTTGCTTGCGCTCAGTGATATCACGAGAGTTGATAATTACCCCTGCTACTGACGGCTCGGCTAGAAGATTGTTGCCAGTTGATTCTAGAAAACGCCACGAGCCTCCTTGCTCCTGAAAGCGATACTCAATAGAGAGAACGGTTCCCGGCTTTTGGATGAGGTTAAAGACCTCTAAAACGCTTGAAAAATCTTCTGGATGAATCAAGTCAAACGCGTTTTTGCTGATTAAGTCATCAGGCTTATAGCCTAAAACTCTCTCTATCGAAGGACTTTCATACTGTATAATCCCATCAGAGCCAAGAATTGTGATGATGTCCGAGCTATTCTGAATTAGAGAACGAAATTTAGCTTCACTTTTAGCCAGTTTCTCTTTTACTTGCTGGCGTTCGCTGCGCTCCTCTGCTTCACGTAATGCTCGATGCACAGAAGGTACAAGCCGTGATAGCCGATGTTTAAGCACCTAATCCGTTGCGCCCCTCTTGAGGGTTTCAATTGCCAATTCTTCCCAAGAACTCCAGAGACGACAATGAACGGAATATGAGAATATGCTTTATTGGCAATCGCCAAGGCAGAAAATGCCATCAAATGATGGCAGTGAATAGTCGGCAAGGATTAGGTCAGCTCCCCTTGTTCAAGAACCGCAATAAAATCAGCGCGAGTTTCAACCTGCACCACTTCACAAGCAATGCCTTCATCAACCAGCACTGCCTGAACCAGTTCCACATCAGCCTGGTCGTCTTCAAGATAAAGAATCCGCAAAGGCTCTTTCATAAAATCTTTGATTTATCTAAGCTCCAGACTAACTCATCATCCTAATGTGTTCACTTTTAAGCTTTTTGGGGGTGACTCGTTGATAATTCCCCAGAAAACGCCAATTTCTTTGACGGCATCCACAAAGGCATAAAAATCAGCAGGTTTTACCACATAGGCATTGACCCCAAGTTTGTAACTCTTGACCAAATCCCGTTCCTCGCGTGAAGAAGTGAGCATCACCACTGGGATCATGTTCAATTCCTCATCGGCTTTTATTTGTTGGAGCACTTCCAGTCCGTCTACTTTAGGCATTTTCAAGTCGAGCAGCACAAATATAGGATTACCCTCTGGGCGCTGTTCAGAAGTTTCCCCGGTAGTAAAGGTAATCCAGTGCTTCTGCCCCATTGCGGACCACAACAACTTGGTTAGCAAGATTGTGTTCAGCCAGCGCCTCAGCGTCAACTCCACATCGTTGGCGTTGTCTTCCGCCAGCAAATGTTTTTGAGTTCAGCCGTATTTATCCTTCATGTGATTTAGGCAGCGAGAAGTAAAAGGTTGCCCCTTCCTCTACTACCCCTTCTGCCCAGGTTCGACCTCCGTGACGGTGAATGATGCGACGGATAGTGGCCAGACCAATACCTGTGCCTTCAAACTCCTCAGTGCAATGCAGGCGTTGGAAGACACCGAAGAGTTTATTGGCATACTGCATATCAAATCCAACGCCGTTATCTCGCATAAAGAACACCATTTCGTCTTGTTGCCCAGGAAAGCAGCCAATTTTAATCTGGGCTTTTACCCGTGTGCGGGTGTATTTCACAGCATTGGCTATCAGATTGACTATTACTAATCGCAACATGGAAGAGTCGCCCTGTACCTCCGGCAAAGGGTCAATTTCCCAAACAATGTCTCGTCCTTCCACATCAGGCTGTAAATCTTGCTGTACTTCTCTAACCAGCTGTTCCAGACTGACGCGTGTGTTGAGCATTTCAGTGCGTCCCATCCGCGAAAACGCTAATAGATCATCAATTAGGTTGCCCATTCGTTTTGCCGACTCGGAAATCGTCTTCAGATACCGACGATTCTTTTCATCGAGCGTTGAGGCGACCTTTTTTTGAAGCAAGTCTGTAAATCCGTTGATGTGGCGAAGCGGCGCACGCAAGTCGTGAGAAACGGAGTAGCTGAAAGCTTCCAGTTCCTGGTTAACGACAGCCAGTTCAGCCACGTTTTGCCTAAGTTCTTGATTGAGATTGCAAATTTCTGCCTCCACCTGCTTTTGCTCAGTGACATCACGCTGGATCGATATCCAATGGGTGTACCAACCTGTTTTATCAGCTACTGGTGCAATGCTCAAATCCACCCAGATTTCAGAACCGTCTTTATGGTAGTTGAGAACCTCGACTCGGACTGGTTGCCACGCTGTAAGTGCAGCACGAATCTGGTCAAGGGCTACCCGCTGGGTCTTAGGCCCCTGTAGGATGCGTGGTGTCTTCCCTAGTACCTCCTCCATGCTGTAACCAGTCATGTCAGTAAAGGCCTCGTTAACGTAAAGAATCCGCGGACCTGGCTCATCAAACGGTTCAGCCTCAGTAATTAGCACTGCGTCCTTGGCGTTAACCACAACAGAATTCAGCAGCCCTAGTTGCTCCTCCGCCTGCTTGCGCTCAGTAATGTCCATCGCTACACCGACCATACGCATTGCTCTGCCAGTTTTATCATAGTAAACCTGACCTTTGCTGCCTACCCAGTGTACGGTTCCATCAGCCAAGAGCACTCGAAACTCAACTTCATAATCTGACCCGTTTTCAAGGGTAAGAGTCACGGCTTGAGCAATACGCTTGCGGTCTTTAGGATGGACAAAATTGAGAAAGTCTTCATAGGTTGAATGATAAGACCCTGGAGGAAAGCCAAATATCGGTGCCAGTTGGTCAGAAAACACTATATTGTTGGTCAGGATGTCCCAATCCCAAGTACCCATTTGGGCAGCCTCCAAGGCTAACCTTAGTCGCGCTTCGCTTGAGTGCAGTACCTCCTCATTTCGTTTGCGCTCAGCCAACTGGATCAGCTGGCTCGCCCGGCTCTGTTGCTGACGCCCGACTCTCTCTGTATAGTTGCTGAAGAAATCTGCCAAATAAGGCTCTTGCTCAAGTAAGGAACCCAAGTGCTCCACTGCCCGCTTGTCGGCTTCATAGGAGATTTCCGGATGGGCTTCTATCCACGTATGACACGTTTTAATGTAAGCAACGTAGGCCACTAGGTGTTGATAATTTACGGCTCCCAGAATCCGGCGCAATTCAGCTCGGTACTGCTGGGACTGGTCTGTTTCTAAAAAAATATAAATTGTACAGTAGAATAAACTCTCTCCAAGTGCCGAGTTTAACTCAGGTAAGGCTGTCAGCAGATCGGGTTGTGCAGCAAGTAGACCAAGGTGGTTCTCAATATCCGCTGCCGTTGGAGGAGGTGATTCAAGCAGCTCCAACACCTCTTGTGCCGTCATTCCTAGGGGGCGCAGGACACAGCTGTGGCAGATCATGCAGTAGGGAACAGCACAGAAACGCGAGAGGTAAGCGTTAAGCTTTTCCTTGAACAAGGAAGATAAAGGATTATGGACATAGGCACTCAGCGTTTGCTGCCATAAGTTTTCCAACACCTGTGGAGCCTGTACTGCTGGCTCAAAGAAGGGTGGTACAAAACCAAATTTTTCCTGAATTTCTGCTTTAATTTGCTGAGTTGTTCGCATAGATGATGTCTACCTTCCCTAAACTTTGTTAACATCAGCAAGCGAAAGCTGCTCTTTCTCGGTGGCTACTTGCCTTGGCATCTCTGTGGACTGTACACAACAGGTAGGTACATTATTCATCCATTTATTGAACCAGTACCCTTTGTAATGACCTTGATCGTTATTCTAGTTAATAAAGTTTTACAAAAGTAGCATTTAAGTCAATAGTAACGTTTGAGCAAAGCATGGCATCAGCCGTTCTCCTCAGAGATCAATACACTATATAGTAGTTTTTGAGGCTCTGTGTATTAATTTCAGTTTGATGGAAAGAGGTAGAGAGACCGTGAAAAGATTAATCCGCTTATTAACAATTTTCAGTTTATTGGTGGGGTGCTTGGGATGGTTCGGTGTACCCCAACACGCGATCGCTGCTGATTTAAGCAGTGTCAGCTTGCGTCCAGTACCTATTCTGGCAGTTGAGGAGGCAACCATACGCAGGAACCGAGCCGACGAGATGCTAGGTACGGAATTTGGTAAGAAAATTGATTTGAATAATACAAACGTGCGAGCGTTTCAGAAGTATCCAGGCATGTATCCTAACCTAGCTCGAAAAATAATTAAGAATGCTCCCTACGAGAATGTAGAGGATGTGTTAAACATTGAGGGACTAAGCGATCGGCAAAAAGAACTGCTGCAAGCCAATCTGGATAAATTCGCCGTGACTGACGCGGAATCAACCTTCACGGAGGGTGACGACCGTTATAACAACGGTATTTACAGATAACGTGCCTTTGAAGCTAATTTAATCCCGTAACCCACTCCTTAGTTAAGGAGTGGGATATTAATTTATAGGGTAACTTCTTATCAAAACTCAAAACTATTTACCTTGCCCCAGCTAGATAATCTCTGCAAGTTTGATATTTTAATTGTCGGCGCTGGTGCTGCTGGACTTTATGCGGCTCTTTGCCTACCCACCACCTTGAAAGTTGGCTTAATTACCAAAGATACGCTCTCAGGTTCTGCCAGTGATTGGGCGCAAGGTGGGATTGCAGCTGCTCTAGCTCCAGAAGATTCCCCTGTGCTGCATATTGAAGACACAATGCGAGCCGGAGCAGGTTTGTGTGATTCTGAAGCTGTAACGTTTCTAGCAAAACTTGCACCTAGCTGCATTCAGTCACTTGTAAAAATGGGGGTTGCCTTTGACCGCCGTGGTAACGATTTAGCTTTGACTTTGGAAGCTGCCCATTCGCGTCGCCGTGTCCTTCATGCCGCAGATACCACAGGTCGAGAAGTAATTACGACTCTAACAGCACAAGTACTGGGACGCAAGAATATTCAGGTTATTCAGCAAGCATCGGCTTTGAGTCTTTGGCTGAATCCGCAGGGACACTGCCAAGGTATTAGCCTAATTTATCAGAATCAAGTTATCTGGGTGCAAGCAGATGCCGTAGTTCTAGCAACTGGCGGTGGTGGTCAAGTTTTTGCTCAAACAACCAATCCAGCAGTGAGTACAGGAGATGGAGTAGCGATCGCTTGGCGGTCAGGAGCGATTCTGCGCGACTTGGAATTTGTCCAGTTTCATCCTACCGCCCTGACTAAACCAGGTGCTGATCGCTTTTTAATTAGTGAAGCGGTACGTGGTGAAGGTGCTCACTTGGTTGATTGTCAGGGACGACGCTTTGCCTTCGATTACCACCCAGCAGGTGAACTTGCGCCGAGAGATGTTGTTAGCCGCGCTATTTTTAGTCATTTACAACGCACTACCGCTGATCCTGCTGCTGCCAATGTCTGGTTGGATTTACGACCAATCCCAGCTGAGAAAATTCGCCACAGGTTTCCCAACATCATCCAAGTTTGTCAGCACTGGGACATTGATGTATTTTCCGAACCAATTCCCGTTGCTCCAGCTGCTCATTACTGGATGGGTGGGATTGTGACAGATTTGATGAACCGCACATCTATTCCTGGTTTGTATGCGTTAGGGGAAACAGCTAGTACTGGGGTGCATGGGGCAAATCGCTTGGCAAGTAATTCTCTGCTGGAATGTATTGTGTTTGGCGCTCAAATGGCTGATATCGACAAGGATGTTGTCAGGAGGCATCACATTGATTCATCTGGGGTAAATATTCAGCCATCATTAGAATTCCTGACTTCTGTTGATGATTGGTCTACCCAACTAACGTTATTAGAAGCACTACGGCAAGAGTTACCGCGCCTAGTATGGCAGGGAGCCGGAATCTGTAGGGAGCAGGAAAAGTTAGAAATTGCGATTACTCAGGTAAAAACCTGGCAACAAGAATTGGCTGCTACGTCTCTAAGTCAATTTCTAATGAGTTTACCGCCTGCTCAAGCAGCTAATTTTAATCTATTACCGAATGCCCAAAGACAATTGTGCCTCTGGGCAGAGACGCGCAACTTGTTAGATGTAGCGTACTTAATCCTCAAAAGTGCAGCATTTCGCACTGAAAGTCGTGGCGGACACTATCGGACAGATTATCCTCACTCAGATCCTAGTTGGCAAGTTCATACGCTGGTGCAGCAAGAAAAATGGTATAAGTCACAGCTTTTGGCATGATTAGGTTTTTAAATATAGCGAGTTAGCTGAACACGGTAACGTTCTTTTTTCGTAACTGCTATTTCCCCAACCTCTAAACGTCCTTTAGTGCGAATTGCAATTAAGTCGCCTGACTTAACTTGATGACTGGCTTGAGTAATATCCTTCCAGTTGACTCGGACATCACCACCATCAATCAACTCCGCCATTTTGCTGCGAGACATTCCAAATCCAGCTGAGGCGATCGCATCTAGCCGTAAATAAGACTCTACCGTTGTCAATTCTTTTCTTAGGTTCTCGAATTTTTTTAGCTCGCTCAGGTCAATTTGCTGTGTTTTTACTGGTACTGAGCGCACCTGAATCAGACTCATTTCTAAAAATTCCCGTAACTCTGGCACAACAATTGCCTGCGCTCCGCGTTCGCCTAGTAGGATAATGTCACCAGTTTTATCGCGGACAATCCCAGTTTCTAAATTGCGCCCAAAAAGTCGCGGTGAGTAGCAGTATCAAAAAAGAAAATTACCGCAATTTCAAGTACCACAACTTCAACTGCGATCGCTCAAGGGAACTTCCGTACGTGCTATGCCTAAACGTTGTCGCTCTGCTTGCGGATACCCACCCCAAGCAACCAGCTGTACTTCGGTTAAACGACTAAATACCTGTTGAGCTTCAGCCAGTTCAGGAGGAGAAAGGAAATCGGTCAAAACAACTTCCCACGTTCTGATTGCCTGATCTGCTTGGTCAATCACACGCGCTACACTATCTCTATTCTCACCTTTCATCAGTTCTTCCCTTGGCAGCATTCTAAAAGTGTCTCTACCTAAAATATATCTGGATCAACGGTTACCACTTCCCATAAACAAGGAAGCTTAAAACGGTGTTGTAATCTGCGAAAATTTTGTTACACGCTAGTTTGGTCAGCGTAGCCTTGGATATTTTCTGGCTCAAAGGAGCGAAGTATCCGAGTCGCCTGACGAGTTACAAGTTCAGAACCTTGAACTACAACCAAGTATTTACCAGCATTTAGACGATTGCGATAAGGTAAAGCGTCACCACCGCCTACCACTAAGCCGACACCACCACCAGTAAATAAAGCACCCATAGCACCAGCACCAGCGCCTAGTAGTCCACCAATTATCTGATTGCCAATTTCACCCGCCCAAGGAAAAGTTCTCAAACCAGTGAGAATATTGAACGCAAACCCAGCGACAAAACCAAACGGCAGCCAGTAGGACAATAGTTGTGATTGCTTTTTAGCTTGCTCATTCGGGTCAATTAAGCCAAATTCATCAGCACTCTTGTAGCCCTTGCCCAAAATACTTACTTGCTCAATTGGGATGCCTTCTTTTTCTAAAGCCAGGTATGCGGCTTCTGCTTGAATGCGATCTGGTAATACAGCAACAACGTAATTCATGGATTTAATAATCTTTGTCTAATCAGGATTTTGCCTTAATTGGTATTTTGTACCAAGCTAAACTGCTCTTAGCAAGCAAGGAAAGTATTTGGAGTCCCTGGATAAACTAATAAAATACCAATACAGGACCTAATGCTGCGTCTGTCTTAATCAGGATTCGTGCCGCACCAAGGAATCTCCGTTACCAACAAGATATATGATCAACAAAAAATTCTGCCTTCTTGGTCTGTCCTGACACCTTTACAGTTAAAATTACCTACTGCGGGTAAAAATGCTACACGCCCAAAACCAAAACTATTTTTCAATACAGGTAAGTTAATCAATAAGTCACGCCTGATCTGAGTCCTTGCTTGTATCGAATAATAATAGCTACTTAAGAGCGTTTCACTTCATTCAGTTAAAAGTGCATTCTTCCTCACTTAACTCTAGTTGCTAATCATGTCCAAAGTCCTTGTATCTGACCCAATTGACCAAGCTGGAATTGACATACTTTCCCAAGTTGCTACTGTTGATGTGAACACGGGATTGTCACCGGAGGAACTGGTACAGATTATTCCAGAGTACGACGCACTGATGATTCGCTCTGGCAGCCGTGTCACCAAAGAAATTATTGAGGCTGGAACCCAGTTAAAAATTATTGGTCGAGCGGGAGTGGGCGTTGATAATGTAGACGTAAACGCTGCCACACGTAAAGGAATTGTAGTTGTAAATTCCCCAGAAGGAAACACGATCGCGGCAGCAGAACACGCATTAGCTATGATGCTGGCTTTATCCCGCTACATACCTGATGCCAACTCTTCAGTTAAAAGCGGCAACTGGGATCGTAAAAGCTTTATTGGTGCGGAAGTATATATGAAAACTATCGGAGTTGTTGGCTTGGGTAAGATTGGCTCTCATGTTGCCAATGTTGCTAAGGCGATGGGGATGAAACTACTAGCATACGACCCATTTATTTCTACAGAACGAGCAGAGCAACTAGGTTGTCGCTTGGTGGAGATGGATATGCTTCTACAGGAAGCAGACTACATCACGCTGCATATTCCCAAGACACCAGAAACAACCCATCTAATTAATGCAGCAGCGCTAGATAAGATGAAACCCACCGCCCGGATTATCAACTGTGCTAGAGGCGGGATTATTGACGAAGCGGCTTTGGCAGAAGCATTGAAAAGCGGCAAAATTGCTGGTGCGGCAATAGATGTATACGAGACGGAACCGCTAGGAGAGTCTGCCTTGAGGTCATTGGGGAAAGAGGTTATCCTCACTCCACACTTAGGAGCCTCCACTGCTGAAGCTCAAGTTAATGTCGCAATTGATGTTGCTGAACAAATTCGGGATGTACTGTTAGGACTACCAGCAACGATCGGCAGTAAATATTCCCGGATTTGGTCCTGATGTGCTAGAAGAACTCAGACCTTATATGCAATTAGCTGAAACACTAGGCAACTTGGTAGGACAGCTAGCTGGGGGACGGGTGGAGTCGCTGAAGGTCAGTTTACAAGGAGAAGTGGCGACTAATAAAAGTCAGCCATTAGTTGTAGCAGCACTTAAAGGGCTGCTTTCTCAGCTTTGCGGGAACGGGTAAATTACGTCAATGCCAGCATCGAAGCTAAAGAGCGGGGAATTCGCGTGATTGAGACACGGGATGCTTCGGTACGAGACTATGCTGGATCGCTGCACTTGGAAGCAAAGGGTTCGTTGGGTGAGCATTCGGTGACAGGCGCGTTGTTGGGTGATGGGGAAATCCGCCTCACAGACGTTGATGAGTTCCCGATTAACGTACCTCCCCACTCAGCATATGCTGTTTACCCTGCACCGTGATATGCCAGGGATTATTGGTAAGTTAGGCTCTCTACTAGGTAGTTTTAACGTCAATATTGCCAGTATGCAGGTGGGGCGTAAAATTGTGCGTGGCGATGCGGTGATGGTGCTAAGTCTGGATGATCCCCTACCCGATGGAATTTTGGATGAGATTATTAAGGTGCCCGGGGATTCGGGATGCTTACACAGTGACTTTGTAGTAGGCAGGAGTTAGTAGGTATTGTGAATGCCTATTTGATATGCCACACCTGGCACTCCTTATAAAGTCCGCCTACGCGGACTAACCAAAAATTAAGGTTGTGTGTATAGTTGCGGTTTCAACTGCTAGGTACAAGATGTGAATGCCAGATAACGCTCTCCCCAACCCCTCTTAATAATAGTGAAACGGGATGCTCAATTTTAAACTATGGTAAACAGCTGGTGGGAACTGCAAATTCTTGGCGTTCCAGACTTAGAAGATTCAATTTGCTGGCGACTGGAAGATTTTGGTGTCCGGGGAACGGCTAGGGAGAAAAAAGGAGATTTATATCTAGTCCGCGCTTACTTGCCTAAGCAGGAGCAACAACTAGACTTAACAGCACTGTTACTTTTACTACGTCAGGATGCTGCAACGATGGGGCTACCAGTACCAACAATTGATAGCATCTTGATTGATGAGGAAGACTGGGCGAGTACCTGGAAAGAACACTGGCAACCTCAAGAAATTGGCGAGTACTTCTTAATTAACCCAGCATGGCTACCGATACCAGAATCAGAGCGGCTAATTCTCCGACTTGATCCAGGCGTTGCTTTTGGTACTGGACACCATGCTACGACGCAACTATGTTTGGAAGCTTTAGAAAGGCACGTAACTGGAGGTACGGTAGTTGCAGATATTGGTTGTGGCTCTGGGATTCTCTCAATTGGAGCATTACTACTGGGAGCAAGCAAGGTCTATGCGGTAGATACTGACCCCTTGGCGGTACAATCTACTCGCAGTAATCAGGAGCTTAACCAGATTAGTTCTGATCGCCTAGTAGTCCACCAGGGCAGTGTGGAGCGCTTATTGCAGTTGAAACCAGTAGATGGCATTGTCTGCAACATCTTGGCTGAGGTGATTATTAACTTGATTCCTCAACTGGGGGCGATCGCGCTACCCACAACTTGGGGCATTCTCAGTGGCATTTTAATTAACCAGGCACAATCTGTCACTGAGACTTTAGAGGAAAATGGCTGGACTGTTGGCTCCATCCAGCAACAAAATGATTGGTGTTGCCTCAATATCCAGCGCTGAGACCACTAAAGCAAGTTTTTTAGCCGTTGAATCAGCACATCAAGCTGGCATAACACCTTCAATGTGTTCTACTGGTTTACCCTGCTTAAAAAGTACCAGTGTCGGTAGAGCACGAATCTGATGCTGACTTGCCAACTGGGGATATTTGTCAGTGTCAATTTTCACTACCCGCAATTGTTTCATCTGAGCATTTACTTGTTCTACTATGGGAGCCATCATCTGACAAGGACCACACCAAGCAGCGTAAAAATCTACCAACACTGGTAACTCAGAAGACAGTAACTCTTCAAAGCTGTTGAACTGCTGTTTAGTAGCCATGTGACAAATTTTTTCTACTCTTCTATCTCAATCGTAGTTCTTAAATTCAATTGTTTAATCCCTTAAAATCATTTAGCGGTTCAACTTGTAAATTACACAGATAGTAAAAAAGGAATTTTTATGGAATTACCAGAAAATTTACAACAGTTGCGTGACCAAGTGGCAATTGTCACTGGCGCTTCACGGGGAATTGGTCAGGCGATCGCCCTCGCTTTAGCTTATTCAGGAGCGAATGTAGTTGTTAACTATGCTAGTTCTAGTACGGCGGCTGAACAAGTGGTAACTGAGATTACAGCGAATGGTGGCGAAGCGATCGCGATTCAGGCAGATGTTTCTAAAGCAGATCAAGTAGATGCTCTGCTGAATGCTGCGCTTGCTAAGTGGAACCGTGTTGATATCCTAGTTAACAACGCCGGAATTACCCGCGACACCCTGTTATTACGCATGAAGCCAGAAGATTGGCAAGCCGTAATTGACCTCAACCTTACTGGCGTTTTCTTATGTACCCGCGCTGTTAGTAAAGTGATGCTGAAGCAACGTGCTGGACGTATTATCAACATTGCCTCGGTTGCTGGTCAGATGGGTAATCCTGGTCAAGCTAATTACAGTGCTGCTAAAGCCGGGGTGATTGGATTTACTAAAACAGTTGCCAAGGAACTTGCTCCTCGCGGTATCACCGTCAATGCAGTTGCTCCTGGCTTCATTACTACCGACATGACCAGTAATGTTAATGCCGAAGAAATTCTAAATATATATCCCTCTTGGTCGTTATGGTCAACCAGAAGAAGTTGCTGGTTTAGTTCGGTTTCTCGCCGCCGACGCTGCTGCTGCCTACATTACTGGTCAAGTATTTAATGTAGATGGCGGCATGGTCATGGCTTAAGACTTGAGGGGCAGTATAAAAGTGGCGACTGTAAGTCGCCGCACACCCGCCTGCGCGGGTTGTAAAACTTTTATTTTTTGCATCAAGTCCGCGTTCGTCCTTGGCGTTCCCCAAGGGTAGATAGACTTGGTTTGTCTAGGCACGATTTTTATTCACCGAGATATAGTGCAAGCTCTAAGCTTTCTAAACTTTATAGGAGTTAAGCAGTTGAATGTCATGCTGAACGCAGTGAAGCATATTTCGCTACCGCTCAGAATGACATTACTGCGTCCAACTGCGTAAGTCCTGCTTTAGCTAAGTTCGTCGAATTCTGATTAATACGCACCTGAGTTGCAATTAGCGTCTCCGCCATTTGACTATCTAATGGTTTAGAGAAAAGATAACCCTGCCCAAAATCGCATTTGAGGGATTTGACTTGATACATTTGCTTGTTTGTTTCCACTCCTTCAGCAACTACATCCATGCCCAAATTCCAAGCAAGCGCTACAATTGTGCGGACAATTTCAATTTTCTCAACGTCAACATCGACTTTATTAATAAAGGAGCCATCAATCTTCAACGTATCAATGGGAAACTGGTGCAAATAACTTAATGATGAATAGCCTGTACCAAAGTCATCTATAGATAACCGAATGCCTAAAGCTTGCAGTTTTACCAGCATAGCAGATGCAGATTTAGCATTTTCTACGAGGATGCTCTCAGTAATTTCCAGCTTCAAAACTACAGGGATCAAGATTAGTCTCTTGGAGAATTTGTTCTATTTGCTGAATTAAATCAGGTTGGAGAAAATTGTTTACCAGATAAATTAACACTAATTGTCAAAGGCGAGTTGAGAGCAAACTGCAACTGCCACTTTCGCATTTGGTTGCAGGCTTCGCGCATTACCCACCAGCCGATGGGGACAATTAAACCAGTTTCTTCGGCTATGGGGATAAACTCTGCCGCAGCAACAAGACCATGCTCCGGGCGATGCCAGCGCAAAAGTGCCTCAAATCCAGTAATTTTGTTATTTTTGAGCGACACAATTGGCTGGTAGTGCAGTTGCAATTCTTGTCGTTGGAGCGCTCGCTGCAAATCAGTTTCTAGCTGCAACCGCAACATTAGCTGAGTATTCATGATTGGATCAAATACCTCAGAACGCCCCTTGCCGAGAGTTTTAGCACGGTACATTGTCGTGTCGGCGTTACGTAAAATATCTTCTGCTTGGTTGTAGCCTGTTGTGTTTAAAGCAATGCCAATACTGGCAGCGGTGAATACCTCGTGTCCACTTAAATGGAAAGGTAATGTGAGTTCGTTTTGGATGCGTTCAGCAACTTGTGTGGCATCACTGATATCTTTGATATCCTCCAATAGGATTGTGAACTCGTCTCCCCCAAGACGAGCAACCGTATCTGCGGGACGTAGGCACGCTTCTAACCTGTGGCGATCGCCACGAGCAGTTGATCTCCAATTATGTGACCAAGGCTGTCATTCACAACTTTGAAGCGGTCAAGATCCAGAAATAGCACGGCAAATAGATAGTCTTTCTGCCGTTTAGCACGCTTAATTGCATGGTCTACGCGGTCAATAAACAAGAATCGATTTGGCAACCCCGTCAGCGCATCGTGACAAGCTTGATACCGCAACTGTTCCTCCGTCTGCTTACGTTCCGTAACATCCTTCGTAAAACAATAATGTCCACTAAATTTCTGCTGCTTGTCATAAGCACTAACCATCACCGATTGCTTGTAATAAACAGAGCCGTCTTTTCGCATCCCTCTAGTTTCAACTTCCACCTTGTCATTGGTCAGCATATATTGGTAAGCAGCCATCATATTTTCCCGCTCTTCTGGGTGTACCGTTAGCTGCCATTCCATCCCAATCATATCTTCGGGCTGACAACCAAAGTTGCTAGCATATGCTCTATTAACGCTGATATAGCGCCCCTGCGTGTCCAGGCGTGAAATTCCCTCCACAGCATTTTCCAAGGCAACGCGCATTTCATGCAATTCCTCCTCTGCCTGTTTTCGCTCTGTAATGTCGTGAGCAACACTGTATAGTAATTCCTGTTCTGCAAACCGAACAGTATTCCACAGGAGCCACTTGTACGACCCGTCTTTACACAAATAACGGTTTTCAAAACCAATAGTTTCTCTGCCAATTGCAATCTTCTGTGCTTCACTGATGGTAGCGGCGCGGTCTTCAGGATGCACAAACTCAATATATGGTTTTGCTAGGAGTTCTGCCTGGGTGAAGCCAAGGATTTTTGACCAAGCAGGATTTAGGCGCTTGAAATAGCCGTCAACCCCAACAATACACATTAGATTAAGCGAGAGATTAAAAAATCGGTCACGCTCTTCTTCTGCTTGCTTGCGCTCGGTAATGTCACGGGCGATAACCAAAAGTTGTTCCGGCTTGCCTTTAGCATCCATAATTGGCGTGACAACTACGTCCCACCATTTCGGCTTTCCCTTTGCTGTCGGGCAATATCCTTGGAACTTTCCTACCGCTCCCGCTTTCGCTGTCGCCAGTGTGGCATAAACTGCTTCTCTATCCGTTTCTTGCCAAAACTCCAACCACGATGAGTTTTTGTAGGGCGTGAAGTCGTCAATTTCTAGTGCTAGTAGCCCTTGAGTGTTCAAGGACAACAAGCGTCCCTCCAAATCCAACAGATTGATGCAATCCGCACTACTTTTAAGCATCCGCCGCAGGAACTCCTCTGGCTGCTGGCGCTCGGCACTAGTACGTGTCAGTTCAATTAAACTCCGTCGTAGTTCAAGCTGTGTAACTACTTGGTGACTTAATACTTGCAGAGCATCAATCTGTTTCTGGTTGAGCTGACGTGGCACATGATCAAGAACACAAATTGTTCCCAGCACATAACCCTGCGCTGTTATTAAAGGTACACCAGCGTAAAATCGGATATATGGACTGGCATTAACTATTTGGTTAACCGCGAATTGTTCATCAGCCAACGTATCAGGAATAATTAGGATGTCACGTTTTTGGGTCGCCAACAGGCAGAACTTAACATCAAGCGATAGTTCTGTTAAATCTACTCCTAGCTTCGACTTAAACCACAGTCGGTTGGCATCAACTAAAGAGATCAGAGCAATAGGAGTTTCACAAATCTGTGCAGCCAAGCGGGTGAGATCGTCAAAGGCTTCTTCAGGAGTTGTGTCAAGAATTTGATACTGATGCAAGGCTTCGAGCCGAGCTACTTCATTGTTAGGTAGTAAATTTTTCATTAAATATAAAGATTACATATGTTTTAGTTAGCGACTTTTTTTAGCCTTCTTGCTTTAATGTGTCTATAATAGATACCCTTTGATCAATTATTGTTTCTGTGCCGTTCTGGAATTTAACAGTGATGTCTAACTCAAAAGCTGGTTAACTACTAAGTTATAAGTAGCTAGCCTAACTAGGAAAATGCTTGTCAAGCAAATCCTGACCGCGATCGCCCATTGAGCGTAGCATCTCCTCAATTAACTTCAGGATCATTGGCAATGGCTTAGTCCGTCTATTTTCCCAGCGGTTCACACTTTGATAAGAAACTCCTAACTTAGCAGCAAACTGTTCTTGTGTTAGTCCAAGGCGATGCCGAGTTTCACGTACCATTTCTGCAACCAAAGGTGTCTGAGCCACTGACATAATTGATACCTTAATTCTTGTTTTCCTAACCTTAAACTGTGGTAGTCGGAGTAACACATGGTATATTTACGAGAATTTTACTCTAGCTTTAATTAAAATCTGTATTAATACTGAAGACATTTAGGGATAAGTAAAGCAAAAGCAAACCTCTAAGCTAGCTGTGCCAAATTTTACCCATCCAAGTTTCTCTAGCGGCACTTTCCTTCCTCAGTCAGGATAACTAAACCTAGCAAGAAAATTAGCACTCACTTCTACAGAGTGCTAAATTGGAATATTGAAAGCGCTAGGGAACTAAAAATGGCAAAAATCGTTGCATTTAATGAAGAATCGCGGCGGGCGCTAGAGCGGGGTGTAAATGCCCTTGCTGATGCTGTACGCATTACGTTGGGTCCAAAAGGTCGAAATGTTCTTTTGGGAAAACAATATGGCACACCCCAAATCGTGAACGATGGCATTACCGTCGCCAAGGATATTGAATTAGAAGACCCCTTGGAAAATACGGGTGCTCGCTTGATTCAAGAAGTTGCCTCCAAAACTAATGATGTAGCTGGGGATGGCACCACCACGGCGACTGTACTGGCTCAGGCGATGATTCGGGAAGGCTTGAAGAATGTGGCAGCTGGGGCAAACCCAGTAGCTGTGCGGCGAGGTATTGAAAAAACCATCGAGAAACTGGTTGAGGAAATTGCAGCGGTGGCAAAGCCTGTTGAGGGTACTGCGATCGCCCAAGTAGCAACTATTTCAGCTGGTAATGATGAAGAAATCGGAGCGATGGTTGCGGAAGCGATGGAGAAAGTTACTAAAGACGGTGTAATTACCGTTGAGGAATCCAAATCGCTGACAACGGATTTAGAAGTAGTAGAAGGAATGCAACTCGACAGGGGCTATATTTCTCCCTACTTCATTACTAATAACGAGCGGATGGTGGTGGAATTTGAAAATCCCCGCATCCTGCTTGCAGATAAGAAGATCAGCACGATTCAGGATTTAGTTCCTGTATTGGAGAAAGTCGCCCGTTCTGGTCAACCTTTGCTGATAATTGCCGAAGATGTTGATGGAGAAGCCTTAGCAACTTTGGTCGTGAATAAAGCGCGCGGCGTGCTGAATGTGTGTGCAATCAAAGCACCTGGATTTGGCGATCGCCGTAAAGCATTGTTGCAAGACCTCGCCGTTCTTACTGGTGGTCAGGTAATTTCTGAAGAAGTCGGACTGAGCCTGAATGATGTCTCCTTGGATATGCTGGGAGTTGCCCGGAAAATAACAATTGACAAAGACTCCACCACCGTTGTTGCTGGAGGCGAAACCAAAGCCGACGTGCAAAAGCGGATTACTCAAATCCGACGGGAACTAGAAGCAACCGACTCTGACTACGACCAAGAAAAACTGCAAGAACGGATCGCCAAACTTGCTGGTGGTGTAGCAGTAATTAAAGTGGGTGCAGCTACAGAAACCGAATTAAAGGAGCGTAAACTGCGAATTGAAGACGCTCTCAATGCCACTAAAGCCGCTGTGGAAGAAGGTATCATCCCTGGTGGTGGCACCATGTTAATTCGCCTAGCTAAAAAAATCGACGAGATTAAAAATAGCCTGGAAGACGAAGAAAAAATTGGGGCTGATATTGTCGGGCGATCGCTCGAAGCTCCCTTGCGGCAGATAGCAGATAATGCTGGTGACGAAGGCTCTGTGATCGTGGAAAAGGTGCGGGAAGCAGATTTCAATATCGGCTACAACGCAGCTACTGGTGAATTTGAAGACTTGATCGCTGCTGGTATTATTGACCCTGCTAAAGTTGTGCGCTCGGCTTTGCAAAATGCTGGCTCAATTGCCGGTATGGTCTTAACCACAGAAGCTCTCGTTGTCGAAAAACCTGAGAAGAAAGCTGCTGCCCCTGATATGGGCGGTATGGGCGGCATGGGCGGTATGGGCGGCATGGGCGGTATGGGTGGCATGGGCGGCATGGGCATGATGTAAGCCCACTCTTGGCTTAACTACAGCTAAATTAAACTAGCTTCAAAGCAGTTTGTCTTTACAGGCAGGCTGCTTTTTTAGTTACTGTTACATTCAAGCTGGAGCCGCCCTGCTCAAAATAGCGCACCGTGTCTTAGGTTAGGTTTGTTGGATATTTTGTAGCAGAATTACTTCTTCGATTCCCACTAGTGAAATTATAGAGATCAGCTTTTTGCAAGAAGCACAATACAGGCATCACAATAGCCTATAAGCACGACACCGAATCTGGTTTAGGTCTAAAAAATGCGACTACAAAAACGTTTTCCGTCTTCTGTAATAGTTACAGTACCAGAAGACTCCTACTTTGATGATTTCTACGACGAACCGGGCAGTATGCCAGGGACACTGAGAATTGAGGCTGATGCCAAGCCGTCTATCCTATTTTTAACTGACTATAACGAGGCTAATGTCACGCGCAAACGAGTCCCGATCCCTAAATCCTGCGCTAACTACCTAGATACAGAATCAGTTTCTTGGCTAGATGTCCAAGGCTTAGGCAGTGAAGATGTCTTACAGGAACTAGGTGAAGTGTTTAACTTGCATCTGCTCGTGTTGGAGGATGTGGTCAACGTCCCCCAGCGTCCGAAAGTAGAAGACTACGAAGACCAGTTGGTGATTATTGCGCGGATGGTAATGCCCAAAACCGGGGCAACTGGCTTTTATAGTGAGCAAGTCAGTTTCATCTTAGGGAAACATTATCTAGTTACCGTTCAGGAGGAGCCGGAACACGACTGCTTTGAACCAGTGCGGCAACGTATCCGCAACAATAAAGGCACGATTCGCAAGCAGGGAGCTGATTATTTAACTTATGCGCTTTTAGATGCGATTATTGATGGCTTTTTCCCTGTTTTGGAAGATTATGGCGATAAAATTGAGGATTTAGAGGAGGAAGTGGTAGCCAACCCGACACGCCAAACTCTACAAAAAATCTATCAAGTCAGGCGAGAGTTACTGGCAGTACGTCGCGCTATTTGGCCCCAACGAGACGCGATTAATTCCCTAATTAGAGACGGTAGTGAACTAATTAGTGATGATGTGCGAGTTTATTTGCGCGACTGTTACGACCATGCGGTTCAGGTATTAGATATGGTAGAAACTTACCGAGAACTAACATCTGGGTTAATGGATGTCTATTTGTCCGCAGTCAGTAACAGAATGAATGAAGTTATGAAACTGCTGACAGTAATTTCGTCAATATTTATTCCGCTGACTTTTGTTGCTGGAATATACGGCATGAACTTCAATACAGAAGTATCACAACTGAATATGCCGGAACTGAATTGGTATTGGGGATATCCAGCTTGTTTAGCACTCATGGCAGTGATCGCATCTGGGATGGTTTATTTCTTCTGGCAACGCGGCTGGTTTGAGAATTTTTCCACGATTAAAGATGATCCAAGCGCAGCTAATAATGACGCGACAAGCATACCGCGATCGTTTAACCCCAATAGAGGGCATTAGTGCATACCGTAAGCATTCGCCTCAATCATTGAAAGTAGAAATCATATTGCTCTAGCAACAATGTCATAGGCGACTACACTGGAACTAGGGAGAGAGTAGGCGCAGGTGGTTGCAGACCAGTTAAGGCAGCTGTTCTGAGGAAAGTCCGGGCTCCCGAAAGACCAAACTTGCTGGGTAACGCCCAGTGCGGGTGACCGTGAGGATAGTGCCACAGAAAGATACCGCCTTCTAATAGTTTTGAGTATTGAAGTGCTAAGTTTTGAGTTAATTCAAAACTCAAAATTCAAAACTTAAAACTGGTTGAGGGTAAGGGTGCAAAGGTGCGGTAAGAGCGCACCAGCAGCGTCGAGAGGCGCTGGCTCGGTAAACCCCGGTTGGGAGCAAGGTCAAAGGAACTATGGTTGGTCTTTTACCAGTTCCACTGCCTTAGAACCGCTAGAGGCGTCTGGTAACAGGCGTCCCAGATAGATAACCGCCCTCGAAAGTGGTAATGCCACCTAGAGAACAGAACCCGGCTTATGTCCGACTCTCTCCCCATTTTTTGTCCTTAGTTATTTAGTTCTTAGCTAATGACTAATGACTAATGACCAATGACTAATGACCAATGACTCTGAGTTACCCACGCCGTCAAAAGCAACTTCAAAGCTTGGTACAAAGATTTGGGCTGACACAGGTACCTGTGCAGTGGCATCTGCTTGACTTGGCGCTGACTCATCCAAGTGTCTCAGCACAAGCAAACTATGAACAACTGGAATTTATTGGCGATGCAGTCGTGCGACTAGTTGCAGCAGAGGTTTTATGGGAAACTTATCCAGATTCTCCAGTAGGGGAGTTTGCCGCGATTCGTTCAGTATTGGTGAGCGATCGCATCCTCGCCAAGATCGCAACTGAATATGGTTTGGCGCTATATTTGCTGGTTTCTGGCAGTGCCACCAATGATCAAGCAGGTGAAGAGTCGCGGCTAGCAGATGCCTTTGAAGCAGTGCTGGGGGCGCTATACCTTAGCACCCATACCTTGGAACTGGTGAGCCCTTGGTTAGACCCTCATTTCAAACAACTGGCAGAAGAAATTCGCTCTGATCCAGCAAGACTTAACTACAAAGCTGCCCTCCAAGAATGGACTCAAGCCCAGTTCAAAGTTTTGCCAGAGTACCGAGTCCAAGAAATTAGTCAACCTCCAGATGCTTTTGAGCGCTTCACCGCCGAAGTTTGGCTTCAAGGTCGCAAGCTAGGTCAAGGAAAGGACGCTCTATCAAAGCTGCTGAACAAGCCGCTGCTCAGGTTGCTTTTTTGGCACTCAGCGATAACTAGAAAAGCGGATAGGGAATTGCCATACTAACTTCGGCAAGTAGGAGAAGACTGGTAGAAAAGAACTTTTATTTTTTAGCGTTTAGATTTTCGTCAGCCGTTACTCCAGCTAGATAGCTAGATTACATTGAACAATAGCGCTCCTTCAAAGACGCGATGAGCGCAATAGTAAGACATCAATCACAGGCATAGTAATCGTTACTGTTGTCCCCTGATCGTTTCCAGCACTACTTAGCATAATACCCTCCCATCAGTTCAATTAAGTTTCGTGGAATGGCAAGTCCCAAACCAGTACCACCAAAGTTCCGCGTTGTTGTGCCATCCACCATTACAAAAGGACGAAATAGGAGGTGCTGTTGATCGGGTGCAACTCCAACTCCAGTATCTTCTACAGTCACAATTACCTGCGAGGTATTAGCGCTATTTAAATATGCCGCTACTTCAACCTGCGTTCTAATAGTAATGCTTCCCTCCTGGGTAAACTTGACTGCGTTGCCAATTACATTGAGTAACACTTGCTTTAACTTCGCTGGATCTGCCTGAATCGGAATTGGTTCTTGCCAATCCGGGACGATAAGCTGCAACCCTTTTTGTTGAATCTGAACACTCTGTAAATTAATTACCTCCTTGAGGACATAGCGCAGATCAATTGGTTCTGTGACGACAGAAAGCTTGCCTGCTTCAATTTTGGCGACATCAAGTAAGTCATTAATAATTCCCAGCAAATGAATTGCTGCTTCATCCGCCCGATTTAAAAATTCAATTTCTTCTTCTCGATCATCACAGCAATCATCTCGGACAAGGCGAACACAGCCGATGATCGCGTTTAATGGAGTTCTTAATTCATGGGAGGTCGTAGCCAAAAACTTATTTTTGCTCTCGTTAGCGGCTTGCGCTGCTTTCCAAGCCATTTCTACCTCATCTGCCCAGGCTTTCAGGCGCTCTAGCATCTGTTCAAGCGCTTCTGCCAGTTGATCGAACTCTCGAATTTTAAAGTTATGCGGAACCCGTGTTGCATGGTGGCTTTGTAAATTCAAAGCGTAGTCTCGTAATTTTTCTAAAGGTTGGGCAAGATCGTGCGCTATGTATAGTGTTGCCAAAACACTCGCTCCCAATAAGCCAAGCGTCAGCACGAACATGATCAGTTTAATTTCCCGCAGACCAAACAGAGCATTGTCAAGGCGTGTAACTGCTAATATAATCCAGCGTTGGTTTGGCTCGTTTGTAACTGGGCTAGCGATCGCGGTAGAGCCAGCTAGAAAATCCTCGCCATTTTTTTCCAAAGCCAGTTGGAGAAATTCTTGTCTTCCGGCGATTACATTTTTGATGATGTTTTGCAGTCGCTTCGCATCTGCTTGCTGGATATTTTGCCCAACCCGATCCGCCATAGGATGTGCCAGAATCGTTCCATTTTGATCGATCACTAAGGTAGAGCCTGCTAGCGATCCTGGTTGCTCACGCTCTTTGTGGTGTAAAGCAACTTCCATACTCAAAACGTAGCGGAGTTGACCAGCGCTGTTGTAAACCGGAGTAGATAATAGTAATTGCAGTTGACCTTGGGGACGATTAAGCTCTGTTCTGCCATGCAGTGTTAACACAGGCTTGATCCGAATGTAGTTGGGTTCGGGTAATCGCCCTAAGAAGCGAGACCACTGAGAATCATCTCTATCCGAATTAATGTGTTCATTTCCACAAGTACTGGCGATGATGTTATTTGTTTGAAGATCAGTGAGTTGAATGCACTGAATACGCTTTGGTAGTTGTGCTGCAAGCTGGTTGAGAAATTGTTGAGCGGATGACGCTGTACCTTCTTGTAAAGCCCTTGTTTGACTTGCCAGCAGCAAGTTAGCTTTAAGGGCAGCGATCGCATTACTAATACTCTGCCCTTTTCTTTCAGCACTTTCGGTTAAGTTTTGACGTGCAGTTTCTAGGAGACTAGACCGTGCCTTCCTAAAGGTTATTGCCTCCCCGATAAATAAAATCGGTACGCTTACAAGTAATATTCTTGACAGCAGGATGCGGCGAAACGATGATTGACCGAGTTTAGCCATAGGAAGTCCCTTACGTTCGATGCAACCAACAGCAATAACCTTTAACCAGACCTGTTGCAGGCATTTGTTGATTACCGGAGAAATACTGGTTCTTGAAAGTGCTTACTTCTACATAAATCACTAATATCTCCAAAATGCAATCTCAAAGCTTCGGTTCCAGCAGCTATATTTATGAATCTGAGATAGTTCCTTGGCAAAAAAAGTGAAACCTGAGCGACTTATACATCCAATCTGAAACGTTAGTTACATATCATACCAAAACTTAAAAGACAAACACTGTTAGAATCAGTTGTTTTGATGGGTTGCAAGCTGCACACTCGTGCCTTCTAGTCATGATGAAAGCGACATATTCTCTCCATTTCCTGCACTGTACTCCTGCACGATGAATTCTTTAGTCTGATACTCTAATGCCCCAAAATAAGTCTGCCTATCTTTCTCATTTTTGATTGGAAGCTCAATTCTGATATTGGTCTGTGCCTTGTCACTTTTCGGGGGGAAGCTTCACACCGATTGCTGCCGCCCAAACATAGCCACACACGTCACCCCCCAGTAAATGACATTCATCTAAAAAAACACAACTAGCTGCCCAGTCTCGATTTCAGCCTGATGCTTCTGCAAGAAATCGACAATCTCTCTCGCTTATTTTTGACGAGTTGTAGGTCGAATTTTGGGTTTGTCTTCTGTGACTTCTTCCAGCTAATTCCTGCTGCTGTGAGCAAATCATAATAGCTCTGCTTTGATTGATAAACGACGCTATGGTGTTGATAGCGCATTATTCATCCGTATATCCCCGTTTGACACTCCCCAAGACTACACAAGACAAGATCCGCTCGTCTTGTTAAAGTCGGGGGATTCTTTCGTCACGGGGAGTCCAACGACCTTGCCCTCAGAAAGCATCTTGACCGTATGCCCTACGGCTGCAAGTCCACGTTGCACTACTACTTGAGCGGCGGCAACGTCCCTATCAGTTTTGTATCCACACTCGCACTCATGAATGCGTTGGCTTAACTCTTTCTTGCCTGTATGTGTTTGACAATTAGGACAAATTTGGCTTGTGAAGACGGCATCCACTTTTAAAAAAAACACATCGCGTTTAGAACACACCCACTCTAAGATGTTGAGAAATTGACCAAAACCAGCGTCGAGAGTGTGCTTACACAACAGACCTGACGACATTGCTTTTAAGTTCAAATCCTCCGCAAATATCATTTCAGCTTGGTCGCATAGGTGATGTGCTGTTTTAAAGTGAAAATCCGCCCGTGTATTGGAAATATGCTCGTGAAATTTAGCTACTTTCTGTTGAGCCTTGCGCCAATTATTTGACCCAATTAACTTGTGACTAACTCTCTTTTGCAGCAATTTCAGCTTGCGTTGAGCGTCTACAAAAAACTTAGGTCTAGCAATAGTTTCATTATCAGAAGTTGCTAAAAAACTGAGGAGTCCTAGATCAATTCCTAAACTATGACCATGTGGCATAGGTGAAGGAACACTAACATCGCATTGCAATGAAAGCATAGCAAACCAGCCAGATGCGCGTCTTACTATCCGTACTTGCTTAAGTTCAAATCCATTTGGAATTGGACGCGATAAGCGCATCTTCATCCAGCCAATCACAGGCAGCTTTAGCCTATTGCCTATAACCGGATTTGCCCCAAGCTGTGGGAATAAAAAAGACCGCATATTTCCTCGTTTCTTAAACCGAGGGAAACCGTGTTTCTGTTCCCACATTGAAGTGAAGGCGTTTTCAAGTTGCTTTAAAACTTGTTGCAATACCTGAGATTGAACTGATTTTAGCCAAGGCTTGGTTTTTTTCGCTTCTGTTAATGCTTTGCATTGGAGAGCAAAATTAGGTCTAGGCGCGTTACTTGGGATAATGTATTCAGATTTAATGCTGGCAGCATCAATTCGGCATGACCTTGAGTTATACCAATCTTTCCTCTCAGCTAACGCATAATTCCAAACCCCACGACAAATGTTTAACCACTCGGTCATGGTTTCTATTTGCTGTTGGGTTGGCTTTAGCGCGTACTGGTAGGTTATTGTTAGCATTTCTCTAGGATATCTTATCTAGCGTTAATACGATAGATAAGACGGGCGACTAAAGTCAAGGCAAAAAGCGGGTGAATAATTCATCCGCTTTATTGCCGCGCTAATTGAGTTCATCCCCATAAATAAATTTAGGGGCTTTCCTCTCGTTTTTCGGTAAATCTTGAGTGCTATTCGCTTAAGACTGCTATAGTTCCACAAATTAAATTCGCCTGATATTTGTGCTTGTGAAGCGCGATCGCATTACTCATCCTACAATCGGCTAATACACGCTCATTTAGTTTCTCTATAAAAAGAGTTAACCACTTAAATTAAGGGAGTAGCGACGAGCGCTCAGGTAAGACCAAATTGCGTCCCGAACAATGCTGAGTTTAGGTTCTGTCTTTACACCCCAAAATCTCAAGCGTTTGGTTGTTAGCGAGAAGTCCAAAGTGTTGCTGAATGATTTTCTATGCAAGAAAAGTCTAACTCGTCTCATTAGGTTGTCGGCAAAACCTTTTGAGCTAAGAGAAACTTATGGAGCAGGAAATTTTCTAGGCAACAACTCGAAAAATCTCTACAATAAAATTTAATTGATTTTAAACCTTTTCTTTCGGCACTCATATCACTTGTTATTTTTTAATTATGTTCCTCGTTTCTTAGCCCCTGATTATTTTTCAAGTTAATAAGTTTTTATTATCTGCAAAGCCGTCTTGTTGGTTAGCTAGACATTCTAGGAGGTAAAAGTTTCTTTTGCAGTCTTCGGTGCATCCTCTCCAAACTGGACAAGTATTTTGTAGCCCTGGAAGTCATTTCAATTATCGAGTACTTGGCTCTTGTTGTCGATTATTTGACCGTGAACAGTTACCTTGGCCTTGCTGCCGCTTGAATTGGCATAGTAAAGAACCAAGTTGGCGGCGCATTGGTAAGCGATTTATTGCTGATATAGCTACTAAGCATTCTCCTACCTACTCTGTAGAAATTTTAGAGCCAAAAGGTTCGCAACAGCCAGTTGTCACTACCCTCTATTGGGTAAAATTGCTGCCAGATGTGCAGCAGTGGTGGTATTCTGAGAAGCCGCAGAAAAATATACAGTTTGCGGATTACCCATTTGTTCTTTTAAGCTCGATGAATGCTAGCACGAGTTAAATAACAGTAAGTGCTACTAGCAATTGTAGTAGCTACTATTTCTTCAACCACAGAAGGTTGGGCAGATGACACAAGTGTGGAGGGATAAACCGCTCTTCCCCACTTAGGATGTTCAATCATGGCGCAAGAACCACTGTAATTAATGCAGTAGCCCAGACTAGCACGAACAACTTTGACATCGTTGAGCCGCAGTTGACCAGGTAGGGAAGTCATTGAACAGCCAGTACTTGGGTCGAACATATCGGCTAAATGTCCCCTTGTTCTGAGTTGGAAAACAACCTGACTGCCAAACTCAATAAATTTTTGCCGAAGTTGATTCTTATAGATTTCTGTATCAACCGTTTGCTCCAAAAAAGCAAACTGACATAGTTGTAGAACTACGATTACCGACAAGACTGGCAACGACCAACTAGGCAAAAGCTGGTTTAAATGAATCCGAATAAATTCAGTAGGGGGATGAACTGAATATTGCAGCATTTGAATTAGTAAATGACCACTTTACCGTTACAATTTTAACTGAATGAAGCAGCTATATTCCGGTTATTAGACAAGCACTATTAAGTTAAAGGCGATCGCCTTTCAACAAGGACTATTGATCCTTCTGGAGTGCGCCGTTCTTTTAGTCTGATAATACAGCTAGAAGGGTAATCCTGTTTTTGCTTGTACTCTTGTCTAAGCTAAATAAAGGAAATGGAAATATTAAATGAGTTTGCTCCTTCTATTTTTTGCTGTAGTAGCTGGCGCTCTCCTACCCACTC
>JAUJND010000079.1 GCA_030446505.1 Chroococcidiopsidaceae cyanobacterium YX2bin18
GGAGCCAGGCTGACGCAAAGCTTGGGTAGCACGGTTGAACTCGCTCTTTTTAGGGTCAACACCACCCACCAGCGCCTTAACAAAATGAGTACGTGGATCAACTGCTACTATGGCAATTTGGTCAGCATAAAGTCCCCTACCACGAAGTCTGCGATGCCAGCGAGTTACAGTTTCTTCCGCTTTACGTTGCATATCAGCATCAACAGAGGTTTGAACCCTCATGCCGCCTCTCAGGACAGCATCGCGCCCAAAGCGCCTCATTAACTCCTGAGAAGCTGCGTTCGAGACGTAAGGGAATGCGCTACCTTGAAACGATCTCACCCTACCAAGTTTTAGTTTTTGCGCGATCGCCGCTGCTTTTTCTTCAGGCGTAATCCATCCTAAATCCTGCATTCGGGTCAAAACAATTTCCTGTCGCTGTTTTGCCAACTTCATATTGACAAACGGACTATATTCTTCCGGTGCTTGGATAAGACCTGCCAGCATTCCCGACTCAGCCAAGTTCAAATTCGCGGCAGATTTGCCAAAGTAGCTGCGGGCGGCAGTTTGAATACCGTAGTTGTTATGACCCCAATAAACTTGATTGAGGTACATTTCCAAAATCTGATCTTTTTTCAGGATTTGCTCTAATCGGATTGCTAGTACTGCCTCTGCTACCTTGCGGCTCAATTTGCGTTCTTTAGAAAGAAAAATATTTTTCACCAGTTGCATAGTGATAGTCGAGCCACCTTCAACAGTTGAACCCCGCTGCCAGTTAACTAATAAGGCGCGACCTACACTGCTAAGGTTAATGCCGTGGTGGAAATAAAAATGGCTATCTTCAATAGCCATAACGGCTCGTTTGAGTTCTGGCGAGATTTTATCTAAAGGCATGACTTCACGGTTAGCTTCACCGTGGACGCTGGCAAGCAGTTTACCCTTAATGTCGTAGATGTAACTTGTTTCCGCAGGGAAGTAGTTGCGTAAAATTCTGACATCTGGCAGGTTGCGGAAGCTAATCGCTAACCCAACTAGTCCTCCAGCTACAACAGCACTAGCCAGCATAGTGATTCCTAGTAGAGTACCGCCAGTTACCTTCCCGACTCCTTTGAAAAACTCAAAACTAGGTGATTGTCTGGGTTGTTTTTTATGAACAATGGATGACACGGCGATTTAACTTCCTCTACTTAGTAAGGGCGTAAAGATTAATGGTGAGCAGTTAATTTTGCAACTATATTAGTCTGACATCTGAGATATTGAGAAGAGCATGAGTTAGTGCAACAAATTTAACTTATATTGTGCAAGACCTAGCCAAAAGTCAATCTCCCACTATGACGCAAAGCCAAGGAGCAACGCCAAGGAAAGAAGTTTCCCCCGCTACTACTCCATCACATGAAAAGGAAACACTTTCAACTCGCTTCGCTTGGCTGCGTCGCGGTGTAAGTGAAATTTTTCCAGATCAGGCTGATTCTGACAATCCATCTGAGAACCTTGAACAGTATTTGGTGACTTCGGGGCGACCCATGCGTGTCAAATTGGGCATTGACCCCACAGGTGCTGATATCCACCTTGGTCATAGTATCCCAGTGCGAAAACTGCGAGCGTTTCAGAATGCTGGACATACAGCAGTTTTAATTATTGGTGATTTTACAGCAAGAATTGGTGATCCTACAGGTAAATCTGAGGTGCGTCGCCAGTTAACAAAGGAAATGGTGGCTGAAAATGCCAAAAATTATCTCAACTCCTTGCGTCCTATTTTGGATTTTGACACGCCAGGAAGGTTAGAAGTTCGTTATAACTCAGAGTGGCTCTCAAAACTAGACTTAGCAAAAATTTTAGAGTTACTAACTACAATGACTGTGGGGCAAATGCTGGCGAAGGAAGGGTTTGCTGAACGCTACAAAAACGAAAATCCAATTTTTTTACATGAGTTCCTTTACCCGTTGATGCAAGGCTATGATTCAGTTGCAGTTGGTGCTGATGTGGAATTGGGAGGTACCGACCAGAAGTTTAACATTGCAGTGGGGCGAGATTTGCAAAAACATTTTGGTCAAGTGCCTCAGTTTGGAGTGTTGATGCCGATTTTGATCGGGACGGATGGGATGCAAAAAATGTCGAAGTCGTTGGGCAATTATATCGGGCTGCAAGAAGACCCGCTAACAATGTATTCCAAGTTGGAGAAAATACCCGATCGATTACTGGAGCAATATTTTGAGTTGTTGACGGATTTACCAATGGAAGCGTTACCAACGGCTCCGCGCGATCGCCAAAAACTTCTGGCTCTGGATATCGTTACCCAATACCACGGCAAGGATGCAGCTCTCCAAGCGCAGCAGGCGGCTATATCTTTAATTCAAGGAGAAACAACAAATACATCTGCTGTACCAGAGTTTTCTCTTGCTACCGTAGAGTTTCCGGCTAAGTTATTTTACATTCTCAGTGCTACTGGGTTGTGCAAAAGTAGTGGGGAAGGACGGCGACAAATTCAAGGTGGTGCGGTGCGATTGGATGGCGATCGTCTTACGCAAGTAGATTTGTCTTTTGATTCGCCTACAGAGCTTTATGGACGAGTTTTACAAGTGGGAAAAATAAGTTTGTGCGTTTTGTACCTTAAAGATAAATGTCAATCACATAACCGGATTATTGTTCCTTTAGATGTGGCGACGGAAGAAGCAGCGATCGCTCTCGTCGATCAATTACCTCAAGTCACTTTTTGGAAGGTCGGTTTAGAATTATTCGTCAGCACTGGAGCTGGAATTTTGGCAGCGCTGAAACAGAGGCAAAAACGTATTTTTCTGGATCTAAAATTTCACGATATCCCCAATACCGTCGCTGGCGCTTGTCGAGCAGAGCTGCTCGTTACGACGTTGATTTACTGACAATCCATACAACCGTTGGAAGAGAGGCACTGAAATTGGCTTGTATAGCGGTGCAAGAAGGGGCAGATGAAGCGGGTGTCTCACCGCCAAAGCTAATTGCGATTACGCTGCTTACAAGCGTTTCATCTAGGCAGCTTGCTTTTGATCTAAAAATTCCCCTAGAGTTACCAGAATATACCCTAGAAATGGCGCTAATGGCTCAAGAAATGGGTCTTGATGGGGCAGTTTGTTCGCCCCAAGAAGTGGCTGCTCTACGGCAGAGTTGTGGCGATGACTTTTTGCTTGTTTGTCCAGGAGTACGACCTAGTTGGGCAGATACCGGAGATCAGAAGCGATCGCTCACTCCACTACAAGCAATTAAAGCTGGAGCAGATTACCTAGTTGTTGGTCGTCCTATCACTACCGCTTCTAACCCAGAGTTAGCCTGGAAGCGAATTTGTGACGAGCTACCTGTTTTATGAAGACAGGAGACAGGAGAAGAGTTTTTTTCTGGTTTTTGTTCGGCTTTTGGTTGCTTTATTTTAACTCCTCACTGTTTTTGACTAACTCTATTCCAGCTTTAGCCCTGACTTCTTTCTCCCGCAGTTGCCAAGAGCACGATATAGAGACATTAACAACTCAGCTATTAAAGGATTTACCTAGCTATGCAAACCGCACCAGCCAACGCGCCCGCCGCCGGAGCAGAATAGTTGATACCTACAGTTATGTACTCTTAGCAGGACGACCAGAGTTTGCCCCCTAACACTTGGTCCTGGTGAATATACGCCAGTAGAACCATCTTTGGTAGAACCACCGCAGCAAGTATTTATCACAACCTTAGAGCGACAATACACCAACGGTAAACTAGTTGAATTACAGCAATACCACTGGCTTTTTTTGACTCAAACTAGTAGCGGCTGGCGGTTAGCTATGATGTTTTCTCGTACTGGTATTTACCCTGGTGGTAAGCCCCGACACGCCCACGAGACAGTAGCCAAGGAGTGATTGCTCAGGCTATCCGTACCTGGTTGCGTGATTGTCAAGCCGGAACTGGTAAGAGCTAGAAGGGGAGACTGTAGGTAATGACCGCTCCTCCTCGTATATAGATGGGAACGATATAGCTAAAATCGTACGTACTACCCTACCTAGTTCAGATGCCCTAGAGAGCCTTGGAGAGCGTCTAGAAGACTTAGAAAACGTCTATTAGAGCGTATAGCAGTGCTGGAGGCACAACAATTGGGGGAATTAGTCGCCTGAGAGCGGAAAACTCAGTAAAAGTAAGCCAAACTTTGGCGGTTCTAAAAAGTCGCCGAACTAAATGGTCGATGGCGAGAAGTTTTTGTGATTCAAACCTTGGCTGTATAAGCATCATGGGAAACTTTACAGGTCGACCTCATCCAAACAGTTAAAACGCTCTATAGAGAATCTCGAATGCTTGAACCTCAGAACCCTGGTCTTTTTGGAATTAAATATTCAAATCGAAATTTTGCACAAAAAGACAATTGGGGTAAAAATCAATTTAACTCATCTTTCCCAGCATCGTTGTCAGCTTTTCTTGAATATCAAGGATTTGAAAATGTGTATTTAAAGCTTGATAAAAATATTAAAGTTTATCATAGTAGCATCAGCACAACAGAACTTTATGGGGCAAACCCAATTTCTGAGGATATCTTCTACTCTTTGAAAGTCCTTATGTTCCATTTCAACAACTTGTTATAGGAAATTTTCCAAGAGTTGACCTAGTAACATTGAGTAGAAATAATAGATTTTGTCTAAAAGGACTCGAAGTAAAGCTGACAGCCCTTCCAGATAATTCAACATATGACTTAGCAGAAGATCAATTTGGTTGTGAATTAGTAATTAGACCTGACACTATTGTTTACTTAGCGTGTAGTATCGCCATGCATTTCCGAGAAGATTTAAACAATTTAATAAACCTAATTGGGGAAGGATTTGAAGCGATTGAAGATTGGCAAGAAGGCGTAAATATTCTCTCCTCTGTGTTTAGAATGAGAGAGGCAGTAGATAGGATTATCCTATCTATTCTAGACAAGCAAGAGCCTTTGGTTATGCAGCCCGTGTGGAAAACAGAAGGAAAAAGCCCCAAGCTTTCTGAGAATTGCTTGGACGTTTTTGTTTGGAGTAATCTTGCTTTTACCCAATTATTTCTAGATGTAGCAAGGAGAGAACTCATTGCGTCAAGAGCTATAACACGCCAAGTAAGAACAGCAGTTTGGCTTTTTAAAATGCTCTATGATTTTAGCCTGCATGGTCAAATAGATCATAGAAAAGTAATTGATGAATTATCTTACGATACTAAGAATGATAAGGCTTTCGCTGTAAATGGCAAGGTCACACACCCATATATGCGAAGTGAGATTTTGACAAAGCCAAGAATTACTAAGAAACAGATCAAAGAAATTATTCTTGGAGGTGGACAAAATCTCCTGAGTCCTGAGCGGCGATTTGATGCTATCATCTTTAACTCACCAGAACTTTTTGAGTAAACATATAAGCCCATGCAGAAAAATGAGAGTGATTGACTTATTTGCTGGTTGTGGTGGTCTTTCAATGGGTTTTCAAAAAGCTGGCTTTAAAGTAGTTGCAGCTTTTGACAACTGGAAGGAATCTTGCAATGTTTATGCAGCTAACTTTGATCACCCTATCTTTCTAACTGATCTTTCAAATCTTGAGAATTCAGAGATTTTTAGACAATGGGAACCAGACATGATTATTGGTGGTCCTCCATGTCAAGACTTTTCAAGTGCTGGAAAAAGAGATGAAACTCTGGGTCGAGCAGATTTAACAGTTTCTTACGCAAAAATTATTTCCGAGGTAAGACCAGAATGGTTTTTGATGGAAAATGTAGAACGAATCATAAAAAGTCGTGTTTTACAGGAAGCTGTTTCATTTTTTAAGGCGAGCAATTATGGATTAAGTTCTACAGTTTTAGATGCTAGCTATTGTGGGGTTCCTCAAACTCGAAAAAGATTTATTTTAATTGGACATCTACATTCACAAGATGGTTTTTTAGATCACTATCTTGCTAAAAATCAATCTACTCATCCTATGACGATATTTGATTACATGAGCGAAAGATTAGATATTGAATATTATTATAGACATCCTAGAAGCTATGCAAGAAGAGGTATTTTTAGTGTGCATGAACCAAGCCCAACAATTCGAGGTGTAAATAGACCTTTGCCTAAAGGGTATAAAAAGCATAATGGCGATCTTTGCGAACCAAGTGATAATATTAGACCTCTAACTACACTGGAAAGAAGCTATATCCAGACTTTTCCAGAAAGCTTTAAATGGGTTGGAACCAAAACTTGTGTGGAACAGATGATTGGTAATGCTGTTCCTGTTAACCTTGCAAAGTACGTTGCTGAGTGTATTCTTCAGTACCTTAATGCCTCGAAGAATAACTTACTCAAAAAACAATTTGTTCAACAGCAGTTGGAATTATTCAAAGTTTGACCCTTATTTATCAATTCTTCTTGGCTTAGTTGTCCCTGGAGGTTAGGCGATAGCAGAACTTTGAATAACGCTAAGGTATTCAGTATTGTGAACAATGATAGGAAATGGCTTTCACTTTAGCTAGGGTAGAAACACAAGGCTAATTGAGTATTTTAGAGCGCAATAATTGTGCTATTCAAAGTTAAAAATTACCCACAATGAACTTAGAACGCCGATTGAAAGCTCTAGAATTGCGTAAGTGCGGGGCAAGGTACGATGCGATCGATTCACTGCGTTTTGATCGGAATGACAAATCATCCCTGTATTCAGCGACACTATTTAGTGATCAACTCCCAAACACAGGTTGGACTGGTGTAAATCTGTTATGGAAGACTAAAACTGACGGTCACTTGTAGCTTGCTTCTCCTAGGCGTTAGCTTTCCAATAGGGTAGGAGTTAGATAGACGAGCCAATAACTGCAGCCTCCTACCTCATCATCTGTTACTTTGCTTTTTGGAACACAGCTAGACTTTGTAATTTACAAAAGATCCCTCTAGCCCTAGCCTAAGTGTCTCTAGCCCCTCTAATTTCGTCTAATTTGTGCCGTACTTCCTGAATATCTTGCCACATCAACCACTTGGGGCTGCCTTGTTCGCGGGAGGGGTTACGCAGTAGGTAGGCTGGGTGCAGAATCGGCATACATAAACGTCCTTCCCACTCGATCCAATTTCCGCGAATTTTAGTAATGCCGCGTTTATCTCCCGTTAAACCTTTTACTGATGTAGCACCAGTAAGGAGAATGATTTTTGGGTCAAGTAGACGGATCTAGTAGACGGATCTGTTCTAAAAGGTACGGTTTACAAGCTGCTACTTCTTCAGTGGTAGGAACGCGGTTATTTGGTGGGCGGCATTTTAGAATGTTGCAGATATATACATCGTGCTCAGTATCAAGCTTAACCGCTGCCAGAATTTTCTCTAGTAGTTGTCCGGCTCTGCCTACAAATGGTAAGCCCGTTTCGTCTTCATTTTGACCCGGCGCTTCGCCAACAATCATAATATCTGCTTGGAGGTTACCGCGTCCCACGACAGCATGATGGCGATTGTCTCCCAGTTCACACCGATGACACTCGTTACAATGCTGTGCCAGTTGAATCATTGTTTCGTAAGTGCCAGAAGGAATCGGAATTTTGGCACTCGTCGGAATCAACTCTGGTTGCGATTCTGTTGATAGCGTGTCAACAGTTGAGTCGTTAAATAGGCTGAGTTGGTCGTCGCTGCTCATGAAAATAGGGAAATCAAGTTAATTTAAAAAATGTGCTGGAATTGCTTGGGGAATTCTAGTGTGCCTTAATTTTAGAGCTTATCTTCAATTGAACGCGATGCTGATAGCGAACTGAAGACATCTGACTTTGTTAAGAGGGCATCAGGTGTCAAAAGATGCGATTTTATTTTAGTTAGGTAAAAATTAGGATATGTAAGCAAGTCCGCCGCAAGGTGTTGAGCGCCCTTATGACACCTTTTCCACTTTTTAGCGATCGCACTGATGCCGGTGAGCAGTTAGCCCAAGCAATTCACCGGAGTTTAAACCACGAGGTATCTGGAGCGGCGGCGATTGTGTACGCGCTGCCACGAGGCGGATTGCCAGTGGCGCTACCAGTGGCACGTCTACTGAATTGTCCCTTGGATATCGTAGTCGCGAAAAAGATTAGCCATCCCAAAAATCCAGAGTTAGCAATTGGTGCAGTAACAGCAGATGGCAACGTACTCTGGGCTAAAGACACGCCAGTTCGCATCCAGCGTTCTCGTGAAGGAGAAGTTGCACTTACGGAAGCGCTTAACAAAGCTCAGTTTCAACTAAAGCAATTATCTCCTGCTTGTCCTCAAATTAATCCCCCAGGCGCGATCGCGATTCTAGTTGATGATGGCATTGCTACTGGGATGACGATAGCAGTAGCGGCTCATGCGTTAAAAGCAAAACACCCAGCAGCAGTCTGGCTTTGTACCCCAGTAGCTCCGCCGTCTTTGCTGCCTTGGTTGCGGCGGTGGGGCGATCACATTGTTGTGCTAGAAACACCCGAACCTTTTCTCAGTGTCAGTCGCTTCTATGCCGAATTTCCTCAAGTTGAAATTGAGTCAGCGTTTAGTTGTCTAGAGGAACAAAACGAATGGTTTGGTTGCGAAAATTAAAAAGTTCTTCAGTTTGAGGATATTGCCAGTGCAGAGAGTGCTTGAACCAGAAGTTATGGATAGTTGGGAAGAAGCTGTTGAGTATGACGCTATGGACTTTATAGAGGTAAATACCGCCTTTGCCCAACAAGCGATCGCGTTACAACCTCCAATTGCAGCAAGGGTGCTGGATGGTGGTACTGGTACAGCCCGGATTCCGGTTTTACTCTGCCAAATGCGTCCTCAATGGCAAGTATGCGGCATCGACTTAGCAAAAAATATGCTTCAAATTGGCTCTCAGCACGTTGAGCAGGCTGGCTTGCAAGGTCAGATTGTACTGGAGTTAGTAGATGCCAAGCAGCTACCTTACAAAGATCAGCATTTTGAGATGGTTATTTCTAATAGCTTGGTACACCATTTAAACGATCCCTTACCCTTTTTTCAGGAAGTATCACGAGTGCTGAAGCCAAACGGAGCAATCTTGATCCGGGACTTAATTCGACCCTCGGATGAGGAAACCCTGAATGATTTAGTTGCAAGTATTGGTATTGAATACGATAGCCACCAAAAACAGTTATTCCATGATTCTTTGCACGCGGCGTTGACATTGGATGAGGTAAGTCAGCTAATTTTGCAAGCGGATCTCCCAGGCGTAATAGTTTATCAATCATCCGATAGGCATTGGACAGCAGAACGGGCGTGGATATGAGGAGGACTTGGGGATGGGGAGAAAATTAATTAAAAGCTACAAATATATAGGATAGGAATTGGATATTTATCGAGACGGAATTCGACCTTTGTTTACTGGATTGAGTGATCCAGAGTGGCTACACCAGCAGACAATTGGGGTCTTAGGCTGGCTAGAGCGTAACCGCGATCGCCCTCAAGTAAACTGGGTGCAAAGTCAATTACACCAGTCTTTGTGTGTACGCGATGTGCGCTTGGAACAAAATTTGTGGGGGATAACTTTCCCTAACCCTGTAGGATTAGCGGCGGGGTTTGACAAGGATGGCGTTGCTGCTGGTTTTTGGGCAAGTCTTGGCTTTGGTTTTGCGGAACTGGGTACGGTAACATTTCACGCCCAACCCGGAAATCCTCGTCCCCGCTTGTTTCGCTTACCGCAAGATCAAGCTGCCTTAAACCGGATGGGTTTTAATAATTGCGGGGCGGCTGCAATGGCAACGCACTTGGCTGATATGGTTCCTCCAGCAAGACCGATTCCGATTGGGATTAATCTGGGGAAATCTAAAGTAACACTTCTAGATCAAGCGGCAGCAGATTATCTTGGTAGTTTTCGGCTTTTGCAAGATTGGGGAGACTATTTCGTTGTTAATGTGTCTTCACCTAATACCCCAGGATTGCGATTACTCCAAGATGCTGCTCAGTTAAGTTTAATTCTGGATGCTTTACAACAGGAACAAGGGCAAAAGCCGATTTTTGTCAAGATTGCACCTGATTTAGAATGGGAAGCGATCGCAGATATTATTACAATTTCAAAAAAATACAAACTTGCGGGCATAATTGCGACTAACACTACTATCCGCCGCGATAATCTTAAAACTCAAACCATCCGCCAAACTGGCAATTCTGTTACTGCCGAATCCGGGGGGATTAGCGGTGTTCCAGTGCGCGATCGCTCTACTGAAGTAATCCGGTTTATCCGGCAACATCAAACAGAGGTACCAATTATTGGTGTGGGGGGTATTTTTACTGCTGATGATGCTTGGGACAAAATTACCGCAGGTGCTAGCCTTGTCCAAGTTTACACGGGCTGGATTTACGAAGGTCCTTGGATGGTGCGCCGCATTTTAGAAGGGTTGTTGCAAAAGTTAGAGGAGCGGGGGTTAGCTTCTATTTCTGATGCTGTTGGCTTGGAAGGTTAGAGTAAGGAAAAAGCTATGAAAATGACACCTACAATAACCTTTGTGTTATCAACGCTGCTTGCCACGATAACGACTACTCAAGCCCAGTCAGTAAGACAAACACTCCTCCTGATCTGGTGTTAGAAGTAGAACGGAGATCAGGAAATTGCCCCAAAACAATTGGGATTTGGACTGCATTTCGTTACTACGAAGGTGGTGGAGAACATACCGTCATTGTTAATACTTGGGGCATCGCTGATCGCGCCCAGTTAATATCATCAGGCAAGAAAGTAGTCGAATACAAAGCACCATTAAAACCCCCTTTGCCTCCTGCGTAGCTCAGGCGAAGGCTAGTGAAGACTATCCTTATTTGTTTCGGTTCCGCAACGGCAGCGTTTTTTTTCGCGTCGAGCTACCACCAGACACTCCTGCTAATCCTTCTGAATTCACCACTCGAAGTATACTTGGGGCGCGTCCTTATGTGAGGTGGGTGATCGCGGACTAAACCGCATCACTCAAGCGCGTAGTCGGACGACTCTGATACAAATCTTGCACAACTTGGATAGCACAGACAAAGGCGACAAGTGCAATTACAGCTAAAGGCAACAAACCTTGTCCAAAGATAGCAATTATCACCAAAACAACCGCAGCACCATTGCGATACTTACTCCGAATTTTGCAGTAGCGGATGACTCCAGTGCGGTGCAAAATCCCTAAACTAATAAAGCACAAAGCTACTGAACCACAGATTAACCAGCGCTCATTATCGGGTAGTGCCACACCAGCCTCACCTGCGACAATGTGTTCTACCCCAACTCCAGTAGCAGCAATGCCAATCACGAGCGGTAGATGGGTGTAAAGCCAGGTATTAATTAAAGAAACCCGTCCTTCTGATCTGGCATTCCGAACTGGAGCGCCACCAACATTATCAAAGTAGATCCACCACAAGCTAAAAGCAATACCTAAACCGAATACGGCAGCGATCGCACTACTAATATCCCATTTCTGCTCCGCAACACCTTCAACTACAGCAATTACCGCTTCACCTAAAACAATTATCGTAAATAGTCCAAAGCGCTCCGGCAAATGTCCGGCGTGGGGAGGTAGTCCTGCGGTTAACTTGGTGGCTGTAAGTGGGGTAGCAAAGTCGACAATTAACCCTAAAGCCCAAAAACCAAACCGCCAGGGAATAGGAACAAATGCAGATACGAGCCAGAGAGTCGCAGCGAGAGCAAAACCTTGAGCATATCGAGTTGCCAAAGGACGTGCGGCAGCAAGTGATCTGGCAGCGCGGAGGTATTCAACTACCAGCACAGCGCGTCCAGCAGCATAGGACAGGGCGAAGCCAGCGGAACTTTCGCCCAAGCCATGATGTACGTTTACGGCTATTGCAGCGATCGCCACCATTTGTAAACCAGTCAGCAGCCGATGTCCCACATCGTCGCTATCAAATCGGTTGGCATAAAATGTCGTACCAATCCATGCCCACCAAACGGGGATGAATAAAACTACAAAACCGGAAAATCCTGATAGCGAGACATCGTTGCTCAGGTTATGGGCAAGTTAGGCGATCGCTACTACAAACACCAAATCATAGAAAAGTTCTAGCCAAGTAGCATGGCGGTGTTCTTCGCTGTCTTCACCAATGCGTAGGCGAGGAGGTTGCAACCAGGCTTTCATTTGTCTATTGCCTCCGATTTATCTAGGTATTAAGTAATTTAGCTTTTTATCAGGCGATAGATTTAGGCTTTTTTTAATCATTAATAAAGCAACAATTGCACTCGCCAATGCCAAGACAACGGCAATGAACATAATTAAGCGGAAACTATCTACAAATGAAAGTGCGATTACTTCTTTTAGCGTTGCCCTGATCTCGGCACTGATTCCAGCCGGAACTTCTGCACCAGCTAGCTTGATTCGCTCTTGAGCAAGCATTTGTTGGACTTCGGGCGGTATTCCTAAAGTTGCTAACCGCCGATCAAGACTGCGATTAAAGGCATTCAAGACAATAATGCTGAAAACCGCGATCGCCAGTAACCCAGGCTGTGCGGGAAACAGCGTTGTTAATCCCAGAAGCAATACCCGCTTGACTTACTTTTACCGCACCCATCACTGTTGTAGTTAGCGGTGCAACGCTAATTGCCATGCCTATACCTAGTACCGCGATCGCTGGGAAAAATGTCGTCCAGTAGCTACCATTAATTCCTGGTACGGCAAATAAGGCGAACCCAACAGCAGCAATAACGGGTCCAAAAGTTAGGGGTAACTTTGCGCCATAACGACTAACCAAGCCGCCAGACCAGCGTGACAGCAGAAACATGATTAAAATGAACGGCAGAAAAGCAGCGCCAGCAGCCGTAGCAGAATAGCCTTGCACTTGAATTAAATTAAAAGGCAAAAAGAATAAGACACCACCCAAAGCTGAATACAACAGCAGTGTGAGTAAATTTGCGCCGCTAAAGGTACGCGATTTAAACACAGATAATGGCATCATCGGGGCGCGGCTATTAGCCTCTACAAAAATAAATGCGCTCAAGATCACTGCGCCAACTGCTATACAACTAAGTACCAGGGGATGAATAAGCCCTAGGTTAGACGATTCGATTAACCCATAAACACGCGCCCCTAAACCCGAAGTTGCTAGCGCTGCTCCCCACCAGTCAAGCCTGCCGGAATTTGTCTCGTCACGACTTTCTGGTACGCGCCAGAAGACAATGCCTAGCACGATTACTGCTAGTGGGACATTTAGAAAAAAGATCCAGCGCCAAGAAGCATTTTCAACCAACCACCCACCCAGGATGGGACCCATTGCGGATGTAATTGCCGTAAAGCCTGACCAAGTGCCGATCGCTCGTCCTCGCTGTTCCCCACTAAATGAAGCGCTGATAATTGCTAGACTTCCCGGTACTAACAATGCGCCGCCTATTCCTTGGACTGCCCGCGCGATGATTAATTGATTTACATTTGGCGAAACACCACACCACACTGATGCTAGGGCAAACAGGGCAACACCATAGGCAAAGATGCGCCGTCGTCCAAAGCGATCGCCCAACGAACCACCTACCAAAATTAGTGCCGCGAGAAACAGCGCATAAGATTCAACAATCCACTGCACATCCGTAACCGTTGCATTCAACTGTGCTTGTAGTGTTGGTAGCGCCACATTAACGACAGTGCCATCAATTACAGCCATGCTCGATCCGAGGATCGTTGCCGCTAGTACCCACTTTCCGCCATTTCTAGAGCAAGGTGCAGTGCATGGTTTAGCGCGAATCACTCCTTCATCGCATGGCTGTTTGACGATATTAGCCATTTTTTGTTTTCCTTCCCATGCTTAACAGACTTTAAAAAGGGCGATCGCAATTACCAAATTTTACCTAAAGAGCGCGAGCCAAGGGGGCAAGCCACCGTTCTTCGGCATCGCCTTCATGCAAAACTACTGATGCACAATAATTGCATCACGACTGATTTCTATCATCAAATGTTTTTGAAACAGTTCAGTTAGCTGCTGTAGGTTATTCAAGAACAATGCTTCAAGTTCAGTATTGGTTATATTGCCTGTGGTAACTAACAGCAGTTTATAAGGTTCTTGACGAATCAGAAAAGAATCAAAAAAGTCTCTATCTTTTGTAACAACAATCCTGCTTTGTTGTATTGAAATGGCGTTAATCTCTGCATCTGATGCGGCGTTTTGCTGGGGTAAATCTTTAGTATGAATCGTATCGTAACCAGCAGATTGTAGAAGACGAGCTAGGCGTAATGGCAATTGTGCATCTACTATAAACTTCATTGAGTTACTTTATAGATGCTTTTCACTTGGGTTAATTTAGTCGCAAACAGCAAAGCAGCTAAAATATCCTCGCGTTCTAAATCATCATAGTCGGCAAGAATTTCCTCAATGCTCATGCCAGAACTAAGTAATTCCAAAATAAATTCAACTGGATAGCGTAGTCCCCGGATACATGGTTTGCCATGACAGATATTTGGATCGATAGAGATGCGTTTAAGCATGGTTTCCATAACTTCTGTGGTTTGTTGTGAGACTTTAACTAATGTCTCCTGATTAGGCTTATCAGTCCAAAATTGGTATAAGTGCTAATTATCAGTATTGAGCGCCTTTTCCTGAGTCACCCGTGCTGTTAACTTGAGAAATTTCTAGTCTCACCTTTCCAACTAGCATTGCCAGCAAGATACCTGCAATAGCAAGCGGTGGTAGCAATCCACCTGCAACTGCTAACCCAAAAGTAATTGCTAACGAGCCACCGAGTCTAGAGGGACACCAAGAGACACTATGGCGGCACGCTGAGAACCGGATTAGGGCGATCGCAACCATGTAAAGCATCACACCACCACATAATGCCCAGCGAGTTGCCGTCGATAGCGCAGTGTGGTTAGCTTCCTCAATCATGTGCTCAGTACCGACAGCGACTAAGATTAGTCCAACTAGGATTGGCAAATGTCCGTAATTATAAATATGCACCGAGCGAATGCCGCGAATAATTACAGAAGTTTCTAAGAAGTTAAAGTAGATCCACCACAAACAAGCAGCGATCGCAAAGCCACCTACGGCGGCAACAGTAGAGGATAGTTGCCAGTTCGTATCAGCAGTGCCAGTCGCTACAGAAATGATCGCCTCACCTAACACAATCAGCGTCAGCAGACCAAATCGCTCTGGTAAATGAGAGGGATGCACGGGAGTTCCAGCAAGAAGTCGTGACCCGATAATCGGCATAACAAGCCTCGATTGTCATCCCAATTGCCCAGAGAACATAACGAGTTGGCTCTGGCACAGCGATGGAGAGTAACCAGAGGCTAGTGCTGGGAGCATAAGAGGCAAAATACAGCTTCAGGTTGGTGATCGCTACGGGAACATGGCGGGAAGCCCGCACATAAAGCGCCAGCACGATTGACCGCACGACTACGTAACTAATAGCAAACCCAACCGAGCTACCCTCGAACGTTTTACGGGCATTGACTGCCAGAAAGATCACAGCCAGCATCCCGGTTAGAATTAACAGTCGATGAATAACGTCGTCGGTATCATAGCGGTCTGCATAGAATGTGAAGAGTACCCACGCCCACCAGCAAGGCACAAATAGCGCCACAAACTGCAAAAACCCGATCGCTGAAAGATGCTCCCTAAAGTTTTCGCTTAGCAGTGCCACAACGACGACAAACACCAAATCGAAGAATAATTCGACCCAACTTGCATGGTTGTCCCGCACATCCTCGCTAGTGACACGCAGGCGTGGTGATTTCCACCGTTCTAATGTCCCGATTGGGCTTTGTTCAGCACAATTGTTCCCGTTAAGACGATTAACTAGATGAAAGTCTTATCGATATAGCACCATTGCCAGTCTTCACTAGGTTCAAGGACTTGACAATTGGATGATTAGTTGTGTGGAAGTGCTTAGTAGCGTGTTTGTTCTTTGAGGAATCACAGCAGCCGACGTGTCCACAGATGAGACATTCACGTAGATGCACCCAGCGATCGCCTATCGCTAAACATTCCTCACAGCCGTTGGCGCTAGGTGTAACCTCTTGGATTTGATCAAGATGTTGACAAACACTCATGAGATTCTCCTTTTGATTAAATAGTCATTAGTCATTAGTCATTGATTATTAGTCATTGAATGTATTCCTATTACCCCTGCTCGGTTGGACGGATTAAAATTTCGTTGACGTTAACACGCGGCGGCTGCGTGACTGCATAAATAATCGCTGCGGCGATGTCTTCGCTTTCAAAGGTGTCAGCGACTTTACCCAAGTCTGGATTCTTTCTTTGGCAAGCAGGTTTGTAATATGGTCAGTTAATTCTGTTGCCACTGCACCCGGTTCGATAATTGTGACGCGGATTTTGTCTTTATAAACCTCTTGACGCAGTGCTTCTGAGAACGCACCTACACCCCATTTTGTAGCATTGTAAACGCCAGAACCAGCCTGTGCTGTACGTCCAGCCACAGACGAAATGTTGACGATATGTCCTTGTCCCTGCGCCTTCATAATCGGCAAAGCGGCATGAGTAGCATACATCAAGCCGAGGACGTTAGTATTTACCATCCGCCGCCAGTCTTCAGTATCCGCAGCGTCAATTGGACCATTTAGCATCACACCCGCATTATTAACTAGAATATCTATTCTTCCGAATTCGGCGTTGGCTTTGAGTACCATATCGTGTGCTTGCGCGTCGTCGGCTACGTCAGCAACAATTGGTAGTGCTTGTCCCCCTCATCTAAAATGCGTTTTACTAGCTTTTCTAGTCGGTCGGCGCGTCGTGCTGCTACGGCAACTTTTGCCCCTGCTGCTGAGAGTCGCGATCGCTGTTGCCTCACCAATGCCTGATGAAGCCCCAGTTACAAGCGCGACTTTTCCCTCTAATTCTGTTGACATATTTGGCTCTTTATGAATCTAAATGGTTGATGGGCAGATGAACGCGAAAGCGCGTGTCACCTGGTTTGGACTCAAAATGGATGTCACCTTTGTGCTTTTTAACAATAATCCGGTAGGCAATATCTAAACCTAATCCGCTTCCTTCACCTACACCCTTAGTAGTAAAGAATGGCTCAAAGATGCGGGGCTGAAGTGCTGGTGGAATGCCCGCTCCATTATCGGCAATTTCTACCAGAATGCAGTTATTATCTCTTGATGTGCGAATCCAAATTTGACCTTTGCCATTCATTGCATCGATCGCATTGTCAATCAAATTTGTCCACACCTGATTTAGTTCACTGCCATAGGCGCTGATTCGGGGCAAAGTGCGATCGTACTCGCGCGTAACGACAACTCCCTTCTTCAGCTTATAAGCGAAAATAGTCAGTGTGTTCTCGATGCCCTCATGCACATCTATATCTTGCTGCGGGGCTTGATCCATGTAGGAGTAACCCTTCACTGCTTTGACTAACTCAGAAATGCGTCCCGTACTCTGCTCAATTTCGTTGATTAGTCCAGTTGCTGCAAGTGTTGCTTCTAGCCAGGTCAGCACGTTGGAGAGATTAGCGGGTATCTTATCGGACAGAGTGTCTAGTTGTTTAGTGTCAAGCCCAGCATTGACTAGGGTAGGTGCGAGTTTCCAGCCATCAGCTACATTGTGATCTTCGAGCCAGTCCGTCACCTCGTCTTCTCTGTCGCTTTGAGTAATGGGATCAATTGGAGATGCACTGGTATGGGCGATCGCGTGACTTTGAATATCAGCAAGCAAATCTAGTTGCTCTTTCTTGAGCGAATTTAGCGACATTGCTAGAGCTTGCGAGTTTTGGAAGTTTTCGCGTAATGAAATTGCTGCCCGTCGCCCCGCTGCTGCTGGATTATTCAACTCATGTGCTAACCCTGCTGACATCTTACCAAGCGCCGCCAGTTTTTCCTGTTGCCGCAGTTGCGCCTCAACGTCTTTTGTTCTTCCTGCCATAGCCGAAAGAATTACATCAGCTAAAGGTGAACATTGAGCAATGATGTGCTTGAAGGTATTTATGTCAATCCGCAGGACGCGAGCAGGGGCGATCGCGTGAGCGCTGGCAATTGAGCCAGAACCAGTCAGCATCGAAAGTTCACCCATAAACTCACCACGGCGATGAACCGCTAGCAATTTTGTCTCGGCACCAACTTGCTTCTCAATCTGAATCTCACCTGCTAGAACAACATGAAAGTTATAGTCTGAGTCGCCTTCTGAAAACAATACATCACCTGTATTTAGTTGAATCTCAGTGCCATGCTGCTTCATCTGCTGCAACGCTTCATCGGGCAATTTTGGAAACAATGTCACCTGGTTGGGGTCGTGTAGCATTGCAAAACCTTACTTAGGGCGTGTTTATGAAAATGAAAATAGTTAAAAGTTCTGATTCAAGGTCTTTCTAATTCCTGCCAAGACTGAGAGAGAACCTTTCCGGCTGACTTCGCAAAGATAAATGCAATTAGAAGCCCGACAGCCAAATCTGGCAAAGACGAGCCTGTGATAAACACCAGTCCAGCCGCCGCAAGTACCGATGTATTAGCGATAATGTCGTTACGAGAACAAAGCCACACGGAAGACATATTGATATTGTCATTTTTGTGCCTTGTCAACAGAAAAAGACAGAACAAATTTGCCCAAAGCACAATGAACCCAACTATACTCATAACTCGAAGCTCAGGAGTCGTGTTAGAAAACGCCTGATATATAGCTCTTGCAAAAACTGCTACGGCAGACAAAAACATGATAAATCCTTTGAGGATAGTGGATTTTGCCTGTGACCTTCTCCCCTTGTTGATTACGTAGAGACTGCTACCGTAGGCAATAGCATCCCCAAGCATATCGAGCGAATCCCCGGTTAGAGAGAGGGAGTATGACTGAATGCCGGACAAAAGTTCCACGATGAACATTACGGCGTTTACACCGAGAACAGTCCATAAAACCTTGCTCTGGCGTTTGGTCATTTTTTCCAGTTCGGATGATTTTTTTGAGCAGCAGTTGTCGGACATTCTTTACCTCTGGATTACTTCACCTAGTAATTTGTCTTTCAGTTCGTCAGGGACAGCTATAGGAAGACGAACCTGAAAGCGCGTATCTCCTGGCTGTGATGTAAAACTAAGATCGCCGTTATGCTTGCCAACAATCCGGTAAGTCATGTCCAAGCCTAATCCTGTTCCTTCACCTACACCTTTAGTAGTGAAAACGGCTCAAAGATGCGGTGCTGAATGTCCGGCGGAATACCTGGTCCGTTATCAGCGATTTGCACTAGCACATGATCGTGTTCTAGCTTAGTGCAAATCCAAATTTTACCTTGTCCATTCATTGCCGCGATCGCATTGTCAATTAAATTAGTCCACACCTGATTCAATTCACTACCATAAGCATTGAGCCGGGGCAGATTGCGATCATAATCGCGTGTCACAACTACGCCTTGTTTGAGCTTACTAGCCAGAATAATCAACGTATTTTCCAGCCCCTCATGCACATCCACTTCTTGCACTGGGGCTTGATCCATGTAGGAATAATCCTTAATCGCTTTTACCAAAGCAGAGATGCGCCCTACTCCCTGCTCAACCTCATTTAATAGTCCATTACCTGTCAACGTCGCTGTTAACCAGGCAAGTACATTACTTAGTAAATGAGCAGGTACACGATCTGTAACTGAGTCCAGCCATTGAGTGTCCAATCCTGCTCCAACTAGGGTAGGAGCAAGTTTCCAGGCATCAGTAATATCCCGATCTTCCAGCCAGCCTGTCACCTCATCTTCTTTATCGCTTTGCGTTAGTGGATCGAGGCGCAACGCTGTTTTAGCCCGCTTTGTCGTCGCGCTGCAAGTCGCCAAGAAACTGTAGTTGAGCGCTTGTTAACTGCTGCTGATTCAGCTTCAGCGATAGAGACGGCAATTCTGAAAATCTCTTCCAAGTTCCTCGCACCCCGATTAACTGCGGCGGCGGGGTTATTGAGTTCGTGTGCTAGTCCAGCAGCTAGAGTGCCGAGTGCAGCTAGCTTTTCGCGTTGCTGTAACATTGACTGCAAATCTTGGACGCGCTCTGCCATCGTGCGGAAAATTGCGGTTGTAATGCAAGCACAGCTAGCAATCAACTCCCAAAAAGCAGCTTTTCGCAATTCAAAATATGGCAACTAGTTACGGCGCGTCCAGCTCGCCCAGAAGTATTCATCACCCATTAAAACTGGGATCTCACCATACAGTGTTTTCGAGCCATATGTAGCTAATACGAGTTCTTGATCGCCAACTTTCTGGAAAACTCGCACCTCGCCTTCCAGCATTACAAAAACACAATCGGTAGGAGAACCTTCGGCGCGATGCAACTCGCCAGGCTCTAAAAATACTTCTGTACCTTGTTCTGTTAACCACTGCAACCGCGTATCTGGTAATTGGGCGAACAGTGGCACTTGGCGTAAAGCTTCTTTAAGAGTCATCACAACACCTTATCGATTATGTGTCGGTTGTTTAAGATGTACTTTAACCGGAGCAAAAGATATTTGGTTATTGTTGAGTATTACAATATCTTGCTAATATTTTGTAAGTATGGAGCGTTTGTAAGCTGCGCTCGCTCTTTAATACTTTTTATCCTGTGATACTCACCACAACCGCTGAATTTGATAAGCATCAAAGGCAGAATCAGCCCTTAAAATAGGGATTTGCTCCACCATAGCTTGGGCAATTAAAAGCCGATCAAATGGATCACGATGGTGCAACGGTAGTGCTGCAACAACAGCAATGTGGTCTATTTTAATTTCTAGCATTTTGAAGTCATTAAGAATAAGTTGCTGTGTAATAAATAGATCAAATGGCAGAACAAAACTCAGCTTGCCCACACTTTGCTTAATTGCCATTTCCCAGATACTGCCTGTACTAAGCAGAATTTCGTTATCCTGATCGTTAATTAATGCCTGTACTGTAGCGCTAAGTTTCTGGATGTCCATCACATACCAAATGAAGGTATGAGTGTCTAGTAATAGCCTCATTACATATAATCTTTGAAGTCTTCCAACGGTTCGTCAAAATCATCGGATATTGTAACCAACCCTTTAGCACTTCCAGGCTGGCGGCAACGTTTAACTGATGACACTGGAGTTAGTTTGACAACAGGCTGATCATCTTTTGTAATTACAATTTCTTCGCCGCTAAGTGCTGCTTCAATTAAGTCAGGCAGATTTTTAGATGCCTCAGCAAGATTCATTTGCTGCATTGTTGTACCCTCTTTATTCCTAAATTGATCCTGACATTAAAGATCGGTTTATTGCTCCAATGGCAATACTTACCACACGCGATCGCTCTCCTCAAAAGTAATCAGATCTGGATCACAGCACTTTACTCAGATATTGATGCACAAACTGAACACAAATCGAACCTTCACCTACCCCAGAAGCAACTCGTTTTACTGAGTTATGACGCACATCTCCCACGGCAAAAATACCGGGAATATTCGTTTCTAGTAAATACGGATCGCGCTCCAGCGTCCATCCTTTTGGGCGGCGACCATCATGTTTAAGATCTGGTCCAGTTAAAATAAAGCCGCGATCGTCTCGCTCCACCACGCCATCTAACCAATCGGTACGCGGTTGTGCGCCAATAAAGATGAACAGTGAAGTAGCAGGGACAGTTTGCGTCTCCCCAGTAACAGTATTGGCAATCGCGATCGCTTCCCAAGCTGGAATCACCTTTTGCCTCAATCACGCTGGAATGTGTCTGTACAGAAATATTTGGTGTTTCCGCAATCTGCTCAATTAGGTACTGTGACATACTTTTCGCCAGAGAGTCACCACGTACCAACATCGTCACCTTACGTGCGTACTTGGAAAAGTACATCGCTGCCTGTCCAGCTGAGTTTGCCCCACCAATGATATAAACATCTTCATCTTGACAGGATAATGCTTCAGTCTGGGCTGCACCGTAGTAAACCCCTGCTCCAGTCAGTTGCTCAAGCCCTGGTACATTCAGCCGTCGCCAGGACACCCCTAGCCCCAGGATTAGCGCGTGGCAACTGATTTCGCTACCGTCTGCCAATGTGACAAAACGATACGGATCTTCTACACGAATCCCGGTCACTTCTTGCGGTGTGAGAATTTCAACCCCAAAGCGTCTTGCTTGAGTTACAGCCCGACGCGCCAAATCGCTGCCGCTTAAACCAACTGGAAAGCCCAAATAATTCTCAATCCGAGAACTTGTCCCTGCCTGCCCTCCTGGAGCTTCGCGTTCAATCATTACTGTCTTTAGCCCTTCTGATGCGCCATAAACAGCAGCTGCTAAGCCCGCTGGACCGCCTCCGACGATAATTAGGTCATAAAATGGCTTGCCAGCTTGCGTTTGTAGCCCAATTTTCTCAGCAATTTGGATGTTTGTTGGCTGAAGCAGACTTGAACCATCAGCGAACAGTACGAGTGGTAGAGAAAGGCGGTCGCAATCGGCGTATTTAACTAGATCTTGTGCTTCTTCAGATGACTCGATATCCAACCACTGGTAAGGCACTTGATTTCGCGCTAGAAAGTCTTTAACTTGATGAGAATTAGGTGACCAGCGGTTGCCAATTACGCGCAGACCTTCAAATGGTGGATGGAAAGTTGCCAACCAGTCATCAAGCAAATCGTTAAGCACTGGGTATAACCGCTCCTCTGGCGGGTCCCAAGGCTTCATCAGGTAGTAGTCAATGCTCGTTGAATTAATCGCGCGGATCGCCGCATCGGTGTCTGCATACGCCGTCAGTAAGGCGCGTTTTGCAGATGGGAACATGGACAAGGCTTGTTCAAGAAACTCTACACCAGACATTTGGGGCATCCGTTGATCCACCAAAAACATTGCCACTAGATCATTACGGAGTTTTAGCTTTTCCAGGGCGGTAAGAGCTACTGCTCCTGATTCGGCGCGTAATATGCGGAAGCGATCGCCATATTCTTGGCGCAGATCCCGCGTTACGGCTTGTAAGACTTCGGGATCATCGTCAACTGTTAAGATTACAGGTTTAGCCATGAGTGAGAATCTTACTTAAACTAAATACAAGACGTAGCACAAAATAATTGTCTATGATTGCGAGTCCAAGTTCTGACTACATCTCTTCAGAAAAATATCTGGCAGTAGAGCAAGATAGTCCGATCAAGCATGAGTACAGACAAGGACAGGTTTACGCAATGGCAGGGGCAAGTAATGCTCATGTGCTTATTTCCCTCAACGTTGCTTCAGCATTGAGAAATCACTTGCGGGGAAGTGGTTGTCTTACTTATATATCTGATACAAAGGCTCACATTGAGTCGATTAATACTTATTATTACCCTGATGTCATAGTGAGTTGCGATCAGCGAGATAGAGCATTTGACAACTTTCTGCGTTATCCCTGCTTAATTGTGGAGGTCTTATCTTCCACAACCGAAGCATTTGATCGAGGTGACAAGTTTGCTGATTACCGCCAAATCAATTCGCTCCAAGAATATGTATTAGTTAGTCAAACGCGGATGAGGGTGGAGTGTTTTCGGCGTAACTCAGAAGGGCAATGGGTACTTTATTCCTATGGAGAAGCGGATGAAATTCATTTAGCAAGTGTGAATTTTCGCTCTCACGTCGTAGATTTGTACGAAGACGTATCTCTTGCTCCTCAATCCTAATGCGATTACCCTTAGCAAGGGTAAGCAGCACGATCACCACGTTTCTAGTATCCTCCCCTACTCTATGAGCTTGATTGTTCAGGGTTTGCAACTAAGGGTGAGGTTTGCTCCCAACTACCAGTGAACACAAACTTTGCTAAGACTTTACGGTTACGGGGTGCTACTTCTCTTTGCTGCAATCTTTCAGACAGAGTTTGAGCATCTCCTTGATAGCCTAGCGCAATCGCTGCCACTGGCTCATAACCTGCGGGAATACTAAACAACTCCCGCGTTTTTTCCACATTAAATCCTGCCATTTGGTGAATAAATAACCCCAGCGCCGCTGCTTGGATTGCTAAAGTGGCAGCAGCTGCTCCGACATCATGAAAAGCGTGTCGGTTTTCCACGCCATTCCGCTCAAAATGTAGTCTTGCCACAGAAAGCATTAATACAGGAGCGTTTCGCGCCCATTCTTGGTTTCCCTCTGCCAAACAGCTAAGTAAACGCTCGAATTCAGCCTCATTGTCCTTAGTGGCAATAATAAAACTCCAAGGCTGCTCGTTATAAGAAGAAGCTGCCCACCGTGCTGCTTCTAAAACACTGCATAATAATTCTTGCTCCACTAGTCGATTTGAAAAGGCTAGAGGACTCCAGCGTTGCCGAATCATGTCGTTAATCGGATATTTGCTATCAGCAGGTTTATCTATCACTAGACTACTCCTTGTAGTTATTTTGCTCATTACTACTTGCACTTAAATCAAATAAATTAAGCGCGATTTCCTGAAAGCTGTTGGCTTTTCAATTCTTAAGGAAAATGTTTTAATTTTAGGAGACTTTGCTTACTCTCTGGAATTAAGGTTAAAAATTATACACGTAGTAAGTACAACTAAAAACTAGCTGCGAATACTGTGACTTACTAATTTGATTGAAAACCCTGAGAATAGAAATATACTTCCAATGTATTATTTCAATGACTTACAACATAATCTATGACGGCAATTGCAATCTTTGCTCTTCTTTGGTGCAACTCTTAGAAACCTTAGACAAAGGACAAATGTTTCGCTATGCACCGATGCAGGATCAACAAACACTGACGCAGTGGGGAATTACGCCCCAAGATTGTGAAATGGGAATGATTTTAATTGATGCAGATCAGCCTCAGCGTCGTTGGCAAGGTAGTGCAGCAGCTGAGGAGATTGGGCAGTTATTGCCACTGGGTGATGTATTTGTCACCGCCTATCGTTCGCTACCAGGTTTAAAGTGGGTAGGCGATCGCGTTTATGAACAAGTCCGCGACAACCGTTATAGTTTGTTTGGTAAGCGAGAAAGTGTTTATCAGACAGCTTACTCGGCAGATTGCGGCTGCACGAAATAAGAGAGCAGGGGTGCAGGGGAGATAAATTTATAGCCACTAGCCTCTAGCCATTGAACAAATTCAGGATTTGTCTACAAAACTGTTTTAACTTGTCGCTTGCCTCCGGTTCT
>JAUJND010000080.1 GCA_030446505.1 Chroococcidiopsidaceae cyanobacterium YX2bin18
CTAGCTACTCCTAACTCTTTTTTCTAAGGTAGCGAAGGTTCGCAGACACGCCCTAATATCGTCACGAAACAAAAATTGAAAGCTGGTTTGAGGCGGAAGTTGAAGATCTCCAGCAGCCTGTTGTCCTATCAAATTAATTCGGCTTCTACCGTCTAAAATTAGCGTGTTGAAAGCAAGATACCACTGGCAAAATTGTTGTGGTTGACTATTTGTATTTTGAAGGATGCTTACGAGCTGTTGTCTGGGAACTTGATTGCGCGTCCCTTTCTTTCCGACAAGGATATAATCTGGCAAAAGCGCTTCATTGAGTTGTGGTTGAAGTGTAACCTTCCTAATTTTCTCTTCAACCACTTCAGGCGCAAATGTATCAAATACAGCACTATCTAGTATTACGTCTGTTGTATTTCGCTGACCTGTAGAGCAATAGTAATTAATTTCAGCAAGAGCCTTACTTTTTCCGGAATTATTTGGACCAACAAATACAGTGACAGGTGTTGTGTTTATTTCTTCAGGCGCTGAACCAAAACCTCTGCCAAATTTTAATTTGATAGTCTTTATCATATTTTGAGCTATACGTGTTGAAACTTTTTCGTCAAATTCTAATAAGTTTTTATGTGAGCGCTGAGGTCTAACTATTTATTATACGGAAACTTTCAGTATAATTTTTTTCTAGATCGAAACGTGTTAAGGATTACAGCCCTTTTTTGTCAGAATACACAGAAATTTTCTTGATAACAACCCTACTCGAATATTATCCAGAATTTTTCCGTATAATCACCCTTCACGGGAGCATTATATAGAATTTGTCCATATATCCCTTGGTGTTATACAGAATTTTTCCGTATAACATCCTGATTAAGAGTCTTAGACGGAATTTTTCTATCAATACCTCTTAATTACAATAAAAATTCCCGAATAATACGTGGATCGTTCTCATCCTGTTCTATTTCCCGCCTCGACTTTTCTAATTCTCTTTGCCATCTGCGGATTAGCATCGCAATAAATTTGCTGCGATCGCCGACGTACAAATCTTCATCCATATAGTTCACAAGCTCTTGGGGCAGATTAATTCATATTTCAACCATGCCATTACTATTCGGTGTTGTTAACGACATAATACATAGTCTCTATTTCTTGACTTTTTACTAAGTTGAGGGTCATTAGCTAATGCTAATCTTCATCTTCAGAGATCGCCTACAAGTAAGCGCGATCCTGCCGCAAGTTTTAGCGCCCCTTGGGTATAACGCCGAGATACTTTATCGCTTCTTATACCCATCAACTTCTTACCTTAAATGGGTCTAGACCTTTGCGCGTAATAGTCGTACCGAATTCATGCCTTCATCGGTGTGGTCGAATATCGTCTACTTGAGCGATCGCCCCCAACTTTTTCACCAGCCCCTTATAACCCAATCGCTCCCCTCGATGCTTGGGGTCTTGACACAAGAACATTAGGCTATCAGGAGTTGGGTCAAAAGCCCCATTTATCTGATGTCGCCACTCTAAATAGGCTTCTAGATACCGTTTTGCCTCACGGCTTAAAGGTACTTCATTGACGTTCTGCCTTTTCGAGCGATGAAGCGATGAACAGTTAGTCTTTTGCCATCCCAGTGGTTGACGTTGAGCACTGAATAATTCAGATGCCCTTAATCCATGACTAAGTAAGGCCACAATCACGCGATCACAAATCACAAATACGAGTTGGCTTATCAGTTCAGTACGTGGGGTGTGCCATTATCCATAAACGTTTATGGGTTTTTGTGATGGCTGGTTTGGCTTGGCTTAGTAAAATACTTGGTAGACCTCTACATCTTCCTCATCTGAGTCCTCACCAATTGCCCTGTAATAAGCAGAAATCGCCGCTTCTTGCTCACTCCGCAGTGTATAGCGCTTGAAAGACTTTTCATCCTTATGACCCGTTAGCTTCCGCGCATGAGTAGGGTCAAGACCTTGTAGTAGTAACTCAGTTGCATAAGTATGGCGAAAGGCGTGTGGGTGCAAATCTGGAATTTCTGCTAATTCTCCAATCTTCTCCACAGCAAAATATATGCCGTGATAGCTCAATCTTTGTCCCTGGCGTACAACATGGTGAGAGAGAATCAATGGGCGATCGCCTGATAAAATCTCCCCTTGCTCTTCTCTCCAAGCTAGATACTGTTGCAATGCTTGACGACTCTCCTTCCTGAGTGGCACGAGTCGTGGCTCATTGTTCTTGGTATCAGCAATAAACAGCAGTTTGCCATCAAACGCAGCGATGTTGAGTACCACAATTTCTCCCGCTCTCAAACCATGACACAGAAGATGGATTAATGCCGTGTCCCGCTCACGAGTTTCGCCCAAATAATCTATCACGCTCCACACTTGCTGTATCTGTTCTGCTGTCAAGCTTTGAGCAGGTGGCAAGGGAATGTTCTCAAACTTGACTCCTGTTGTCGGATTAGTAGCAACCCCTTCAGGGTAAGTTTGCATCATCCAGCCAAAGAAACTTTTGAGCGTAGCGATCGCACTGTTGACACTACTCTTAGACAGAGGCTTATGCTTCTTGTCTGTCTTCACTTCTTCCATCAGGTAAGCTTTGTACTGACTGATATGGCGCGGTTTGATTTCACCCCACAGTAGTTCAGTCCAGGCGAGGAAACGCTTAAGTTCCCGCTCATAGACTTTGCGGGAATTAGGGGCAAGAGCGCTGCTGTTGAGAAACTCCTCTATCTTCATCCAACGAATATCTGCCAGTGTAGATGGCACTTTAGCAGGTCTACCCCTTCTACTCCCCGCTCGCACATCATCTCTTCTAACTGACGATAGCTTATCGGATAGAGGCAGAAAAGCGCGCACTCCCCACAAAATGATGTCAGGAGCAAAATGACGCCATTTGAAGGGAGACTTGGAGTTCATATTTCGGATGTCAGTTAGCAAGTACAAATGCTACTTTTACCAGACCTTCACCAGTTTTTGCAACACAACCGGAGAACGTCACATCATCTAGTTTTGTCGGATCAATAGTCATGCCTATTCTTCAAGCTGTACTGTTATTGCTGTATAACCTTAGCCGCAGACGAGCAGAACGTCACCAGCTAATCCTCATCCTCCCCGATCGCCTGCAAGTAAGCTTTAGCCGCCGCAAGTTTCAGCGCTCCTTGTGTGTAACGTCCATAAACTTTATCGCTCTTTATACCCATTAACTCTTTACCATATAACGGATCTAAACCTTTGCGTGTAATACTTGTGCCAAACTCATGCCGAAAGCGGTGTGGTCGGATATTTTCTACAGCAGCGATCGCCCCCAGCTTCTTCACCATTTTGTACAGCCCCTTGTAACCCAGCCGCTCTCCTCGATGTTTAGGATCTTGGCACAGGAACATTGGTCTTTCAGGAGTCGGAGTAAACACCCCACCTTCTTGCCGCCGCCACTCTAAATAAGCTTCCAGATGTTGTTTTGCTTCCCGGCTCAAAGGTACTTCACTCACATTTTGCCCTTTCGAGCGGTGAATAGTTAGTCTTTTCCCATTCCAGTGATTAACGTTGAGGACAGATAATTCCGAAGCCCTTAATCCATGACTAAGCAGAGCAACAATAGCGCGATCGCGAATCCTCGTCGGTTGATCAGTATGGAGCGCGTACCAGATATCAGCTAAATCTTCCTTTTCGATATGTAGAGCTTGTGGCTCCTCAACTCGTTCTAGGCCAATTGCATCGGTAGGCAACGGTTGATTTACTGGATAGCCATTACTGCGACGAAGCCACTGGTAAAATGCTCGTAGAGTGTTAAGGGCATGGTTAATAGAAGCAGGCTTGAGTTCTTGTTGCTTCAACTCCCGCCGATACTTTCCAATATCACTGGGAGTTACATCTAGCCAGAACTTATTGCACCAGGAGCTAAATTTCCTTAGTTGCCGTCGATAAGCTCGCTGCGTATTGTCTGCCTTCCCCGTCTGCCGCAGAAATTCCTCAATCTGCCAGTGACATAAATCTGAGAGAGCCTCCTTCTTGTCTGTGGGCGATTGCTCCTGCTGTCTTCCGCCATCAAGGGAGACGATATTGATGGGTAGAATTGGTTGGAACGAGGTTTCTACTTGAGTCATGAGGTCAACAACTTTATACATTCCAGGAACTTTGGTCGATTGGCAAGTCAGTTCTGGGATCAAGCACAGAAATGTTGCGGTCTGGGCAATCGTTCCAAAACCACAAGACAATATTGACACCGCCCTTGTGACGTACAGAGGGAACTCTTACTCCTACATAATTTTCCGCAATTAGTCGTTCTGTTAATTTCCAAGTAGGTGGGCGTTGTTTCTGTACAAGCCATATCTCTTTCCAAGCACAGGCGAGAACTGCTGCATTAACGCTACAAATCGCTTGTACTTGGGGATCTATCAAATTAACAACTCCTTTGACATCTACATCGTAAGCGCATAAAGTTCCTGGACGAATACCTAACTCTTGCTCATACTCTGAGATAGCAGTGATGTAATCTTCAGAAATATACAGCGCCTCTGTACCAGGTTCATTAAACCGTCCTCCGTGTAAAGCAGCACCAGAGCCACTCAAAGGGCGATATGCCCATTTAGGAGCCAACATCCGCCAGCAACGACGCTTGATCCTAATCGTAGGTATGCTCAAGCATATACTCCATCATTCAACATCGCCAAATGCTCAAGCACTGCATCTGTATGCCCTGCTGCTACCAATTCCTCCGCAGTTTTATTATCGAACCCACTTAATGGTTGATGACGGAACCAAATAATTGCTCGTTGCTGATCTCCTACTAAATCTGTTGCCAGGGTAATGATTCGAGCAACTTCTCCTAGTTTCTGCTGCACCTCTGGAGATTCTGGATGACGAGTTAAAGTGTTGCGATGAAGCTGCGTCAACTTAGACAAATGAGCAAGCGATATGTGCAGTACATCGCTCAGGCGGCGAGGAGAGATTGCGCCTTTTTGCGGTTCCATCACTTGGGTTAAAAATGGTGATAGCATAAATTGTGCATACGATGTGCAACATATATACATTATATGCTCATAATTAGCACTTAAGGTTTTTTGATTCCAGTACAAAGCGTGATCGCTCTTCTTGTCGTCCGCCGTCGAGGGGAATAGTAATGGGCAGGATGGGAGGATTTGAAATTTCAGTCACAGTTTTAGGTAGAGATAACTTCACTTATCTCTCTCAGATTATTTTCAGAATATTATCACTGCCTTTGCTCATTCCGCCACTTCTGAGCGCATAATAAGGAGTATCCAAGCGTGATCGCGCCATGAGTCGAAAACCGATCCTCGACCCCAATCGTTCCTACACTTTCAGCAACTACTTCGACTTGAATGCAGATGCGTTTGATCTGGTAACTGAGTTCGGTTACACACTCGTTCGCACTCAACTACTATTGCCTCATTTTTCAGGTCAACTAGAACAACTAGATGCTCTCAAAGAGCGAATTGATGACGTTCTGCCTTACGTAGATTTAGTTAATGAAACCGCAAGGCGAGAGATTTTTATCGCCCCAATTGTTTCCGAACTAGTACGAATTACCCATGCTCGTCTAAATATTGAGTATCCGCTTCAAGTTAACCAAAAGCTTCAAGGAAGTTTAGATTATTACCTAAGAACACAAACCCATCTATTAGTGATTGAGGCTAAACAGGCAGATTTAACTCGTGGGTTTACTCAACTGGCAATAGAGATGATTGCTCTGGACCAGTGGAGTGAAGTAACTCAACCAAGTTTTTTAGGAGCAGTTACTACAGGAAATATTTGGCAGTTTGGGGTATTACACCGTCAGTCCAAGCAAATTGAGCAAGGTTTGAATCTCTACCGAGTTACCGAAGATATTGAGGCTGTAGTCAGAATTCTATTGGCAGCGTTGAAGTCAGACCCTAATTGAGCAAAGTTCTATGGGTAGATTAACTAATGAAAAATGTTGGGCTTGTAGCCTCCTAACAGCGACAGAAGCCCGAAAACTTCATGATAATCCTACTGATGGCGATCGCTGTTGGCGTGACGACACTTGCCACAGTCGGCGCTCCTATTACCGCCAGGGCAGAGGGCGAGTGGCGCGGAGAAATTCGGTTATTGAAGAAGTTACCGTACCTATCCCAAATTTACCTTATGTCGTATTGCACACTTACCTGGACAAACCCCGCCAGGCTAACAATGAAGTAGTAATTCATGCTATTTGTGCTGAATTATGGGTTGGCAGCACTCCCAAGGCAATGACGCAACCGCAGCATACCTTCGGTCTTCCGCCACGCTCGGTTAAAGAATATGCACGACAACTACTGGATGCGCTATATCTGAAATACGGCAACGGGCGACGGTCGGGCTTTGAACGCTTTACCCGCGAGGAGCAGCATTCAATTGCTCAGTGTCCCGTGCGCCCTTGCTCTTACCATGCCGCACATCTAAATCCCTATCAGCTGTGAGATGGTAATGATTGCTCAACAACTCGAACTTCCTCTCTGGTCCCAACTGCAATCTGCACGCCTCGCTCCTGAAGTAGTTGATTTTGAGGTGTTGTTGAACCAAGCTGAACGGGTGATCGCTCAATTACCAGAATCACAGCAGATGCAAGTGGCAGGAGAAGCAATACTGCAATTAGCACAACTGTGTTCGCTACGTGCAGAGGTGTTGATCGAGAACTGGGAGAATGCCTACCGTGACCCTGTTGTGGCTAACAGCTTCTTCTCTGACATCGTGCGCCAGACGATGGCAGTGGATTTGAGCGACTTGATTGAACCTGCTCCGTCCCGCGCACACCGCCGCTCGAAATCAAACTCCAAGGCAGAAACCTCTCTAGTAGCTGTGGTAGACAAGTCTGCTGTACTGGCAATGGTAGAGAAAATGGACGCTGAATTTCAAGCCAGTGAACTACCCTTGTCCGATGAACAGAAGAAACAACTTGCCTTAGCAGCTGCTCATGGTGAAAATATTTCCGCTTGGCAGAGGGCGATCGCTCATCAGATGCAACAGAGTGGTAGCAAGGCGGTTTCTCTGATGCAGTTACAACAAGCATTAGAGATGCCTTTGATAGAAATTTGGCTAGGTCTGCTGCTTGGAGAACAGGAGCATTACCAGTGGGAGACGGGCGATGAGTTTTACAATGAAACCGGGGAAATTTGGTTAATTAGGAGAATAGGGTGAAGGACATCCTTCACAACTACACAAACGCACAGACCAGAGCAATACAAAAGATTAATAAAAGAGATGACGACAAAAATGTTAAGGTGCTGACTTCCCACAACAAGCTGAGTGATAGTGACAAAAAGACTAGATTTTGGTTAGAGGAGTTTGCGGCTCCTTACTATGTCTTTAAAGATGCAGGGGTGGAAATTACGCTGGCTTCTCCTCAAGGCGGACAACCGCCGCTTGACCTCAAAAGCGAGGAGCCGGATGCTCAAACAGAGGTAAGGGTCATCGGTTTTCTTCCAACGATATTAAATTTTTGCAATCCAACCTATATTGTTGCAACAAAACATTTATGCTTGTCTTCGTTTCTGCATAATGTTGGAGAGCTGGCGTTTGACGAACCAGATAGTTATGGGTGGGAGCAGCACCCACTGAAGTAGTGGCAGCAATCCGGTACTCAAGAATGGCACTGTTGGCATGAGAGCAGCATATTCCCACATATTCAATGGTCCAGTAGCAAGAGCTTCAAAGATAACTGTGATCATAACCCCTGCTAGTATGAAGCTACCTATCTGCCAAAGCCTTGGTTGATGAAACCATTGTCGTGATTTTGCTCCGGCAGCAACGAGCCAAAAAGCAGTAATTGAAATTCCAACGTCCCCTACCGTAGCGAGAGTACAGTTTCTTGTTATTTCTAAGCAGGACAACTCAGGGGCGAGTTGGAAAAAGGGCATTTGCTGAGTTTCCCAAATAAAATTCAGTAAAAAGGAGAAGATAGCAATATTCCACTCCGGTAAATCCAACCAACCAAAGGAACGGATGACGCTGGAAGGGTTAGACATAGGCGATTAGATTTCATTGAGGTAATTGAACTCACTAGGTCTTGTTGCTGGGTTCTGGTTTGGGCTGAGTTCGGACTGATATACTCTTCACCTGTTGGGAAGACTCTCCTTTCATTTCTTCACGCCAACTCTTTCCAGGTCTTACCACCGTCTTGGGATTGAAAAAGGGCGTTGTTTTCGTTAACTGCATACAGAATCTGAGGATTGCTGGGAGCAGTAGCCAAATACAATATTGTCCCGTTCGTTCCAGAACCTAATGGCTGCCACGTTTTACCATTATCAACGCTACGATAGAGACCAGGTGTAGATTTGAGGACTCGATACCCAACCATTACAGTGCGGTCTCCTTCTTTCACCAGGGCTAAACCTACTACTGGGGCATCTTGAGTATTAGGGACTAACGTCCAGTTATTGCCGCTGTCAATACTTGCGTATAAGCCTGAACGAGTCGTTGCCAAGACACGCTTCGGATTACTTGGGTTAACCACGAGGCTAAAGGGAGCATCCTCCAGCCCGGTCGTGCGCGGTTGAGTCCAGGTTTTACCGCCATTCGTTGAAACGTGCAATCCCTGCGCTCCGGAAGCAGGCCAGCCATAAAAAACTTGTGGATTACTCGGAGCGACAGCCAAAGCGTGAAAGTCTACCCCTGGCAGAGAAATCTGTTGCCAATCTTGCCCTTGATTCTCACTGATCTGGAATCCCAGGTTGCCACCTGTGGGTGGGTGTCCACTAGAATAAAAGCGGTTGCTGTTAGTTGGGTCAGCAGTAAAACCCATGTAGTCAGCCCTTTCTTTTCCCATCCAGAACCACTGTCCGGCTTCAGAGCGCTGAAGTAACCCGTGATGAGTGGCAATGTATACGATCTTCGGGTTATCAGGATTAACTGCTAGCCCATGCACATGGGTTGTATCCTGCCAGTTTTTAGGAGCAGGGGTTAGAGTAACAGCCACATCTCGAGGAGTCGTTACCTTTTGCTGATTGGCAGTAGTCGGTTGCACTTGACTGGCTGCTTGAATAGTTGAGGGCTGGTGGCTGGAACGAGCGAACCATACTCCCATCCCTCCAACTAGAAAGACAAAAACTACTATCGGCAGAGCGTAGCTCACAACCGTACCACTTCTAGCCTCTTTGGAAGTTTGATTGTTTGGATTTGGTTGACTCATTTTAAAGATTTCTCCAGTAAACTACCGCTATAGCGCTCTGCACTATAGCGGGGCTAATATTACACCCTACCTAGATTGGTTGTTTTTGACCACCCATCGTGTTTGGCATACTATTCATCATCCCTGGTGTATTGTGCATCATGCCTGGCATATTGTGCATCATGTCCGGCATATTGTTCATCATGGATTTGCAGCAGGCACATCCCATCTGATTAGTTTGTTGCGTAGTTTGGTTTCTTGGCGCTGTTCTTTGGCTAACCTGTTGTTGGCTTAGTTTCGCTTCATATTTGAAGTGCTAGAAGCTTGATGCGGGGTCAATATCTGATTATGGGTGTTTGCTAACGTTGGATTAGCTGCTAGCACCATTAATGTTAGACCAGCTAAAGATGTGTAATAATGTTTTAGCCTGTGTAATTATGTTCATTGTTACTCTCTGTACTTTTGTAGATTTACTAGTTCTTAAGGAACTAAACCAATGCTAAACTCTCCAGTAAGGTAGAGAGTCAAGTGACTTGTAACATTTCGTTCCAATAGCTCCAAATAGCCATGTCAGGTTAATCTTGTGAATTGCCTGCGAGCGGAACCACTCCTGAAAATAAGGGTTGAAGCAGAGCACAGGCAAAGTTGCACAGCAGGCTGAAGAAGCACCGCTTGAATTTCTAGGATGGGGTGGAACACGCCCACAGACACATCACCAGCATCGAAGTCGGTGTCCTCAGTGCGCCAGCGCGACCGCCAACACCCGGATCAATACCAACATTGAGGTGAGTGTTGGGTGCAAAACCGTAGAGATACTCCACCTCAAACTCACCGCCCACATCGCGTCCGCGTGGCACAACGAGCGCTGCGCCCACTTCCAGCGCCTGCTCACCTAATCCAATTGACTCGGCATCGTCAAAGGACAATGGGCGGTTCGCATCAATATTGTTGTGGTCAACGGCGTGTGCCGAGCTGGCTGCAAATACTACAAATGTCCCGGTACTCAGCACGGTGATCGCGTGTTTGATTAGTTGTTTCATAGAATGTTTACCTCCCCGTCAGTTTTTCAAAGTAGAACTAATGACCCTGATGACCACCCATCGGAGCAACGCCTTGTTGGTGCTGCCTCGTCTGGCTGTGTTGTGCCTTGTGGCATCATCTCTTGCTCTGTCGTACCCTGTCGTTCGTGGGCATTGCATTGTGGTTCATGCTGTCATGATTCATCAATCCCTCCGGCATCATGCCCATACCGGGCATACCAGGCATAAAGCGGTGGTCGTGCAGTGGATCACCTGATTAAAATCACCGGGTTTCATGCCTTTGTGCGCGTCGGCAGACACCATCCAGATAGCACGCTTAATCTGCGCTGACTTTTGTTCTTCAGTCATCCAGTCCGCAGCCAAAATGTCATTTACCACGTCGTGCAGCATATGCAAGTTATCGAAAGTGTTCGAGATATGTGGGTACTTCATGGCAAACTTCGGGCTGAGTTCGGCAAACATGGGCATGAATGGTCGGTCGGTGCGATACAACTCGACCTCGTGGTAGCGCTTGCCAGTCTTAGTACAGATGAAGCGGATGCTATGACAAAGCCTGCGGTCAGCGCTGCTAAGATGTGTCGTTTCGCGTGGATGCTTTTCATGTTCTTTTCCTTCAGTGTGTTACTCTTTTTTTACCTGCTATAGTTAATTGACTTCTAGGTAATTGAAGCGATACCAAAATCTCTCATCAACAAGAGAAAGGCGTTTGCACAAACTCTTGTTGCAATTGGAAAACCCAAGCTTTAATTCACTCATTGGTCAATTCAGATTGATTGTCTTCATCTAACGCCAGACCCGCAAACTTTCCATCACGAACGGCTTTAGAATCAGTAAACTCGTAACCATCTGTAGACCAATAGCCAACTGTTTCGCCTCCTAGTTCTGAAACTTTTTTTTCAGAATGCCCATTGCATCTTGAAAAGTATCAGGATAACCAACCTGATCTCCTGTGCCAAAATAAGCGACTTTCTTACCAGTGAAATCAATGTTGTCTAGCTGATCATAGAATTCTTCTCAGTCACTTTGAAGTTAACTAATATTCCAGGTTGGACAACCAATAATAGAGTTCTTTCAAAAGGTCAGGCAGAACGAGCAAGTTCGTAATTATAGATGCCTGCAATTAGGTTGAAGCGCAAGCCAAAGCGTCTGTGTCGGTTGCGATAACGTTCAGCCAGAATCCGAAACCGCTTGAGATATCCGTTGACATGCTCAATCACCACCCGCAGTTGGGCAAGCTGGCGATTCTCATGGCGCTGCTGAACACCAAGGGTGTGTTTGGTCGCTTTTTGTGGGGGATACAACTATTGGGATGCGGCTTTGCCAAGCCTTGATAACCTCGGTCAGCCAAACACTGCCGTTGTGGATGCACTCGCACACCACCGCCTTTGAATAGTCGAAAATCATGGACTCGACCTTTGCCGTGAGCCGTACAGATAATGCGACCCGTCGCCTGATTAACCACTACTTGAGACTTAGTGTGTACCATTTTTCTTGCCGGAGTAGTAAGCTCGCTGTTTTTTTGGGGACGCTCAATCGGATGCTCGACCACATCCACCACAACCATCACTAACTCATACTCAGGCTCTAAAAGCTGCTTGCGTCCTGGCAAGCGAAACAGTTGTGAGTGGATTAGCTCTGTTTCCGTACGCTGAACAATGCGATAGACTGTCGCTTCACTCACTCCCCATGATTGAGCGATGTGAAAATAGGTGCGGTACTCCCGTAAGTATTCCAAGGTAAGCAAGACTTGGTCAGCGATGGATAACTTGCTTGGTCTGCCTGGTGACTGATGGGCTCTGGCTTGTGTAATCACACTTACCATTTGCTCAAAAGTTTCAGGTTGCACACCGCAGGCTCGTCTAAATTGAGCAGGCTTGGAGATGTTTTAATTTGTTCGTAGGTTGGCATGGGTAGTGGTTTTACACTACCTCTGACATAAATCCCTACCCTTTTGCAAGAGGTCTAATGATGTAGCTATAGGTTGCGAAATCAATCGGCTCAGTTTTTGAAATATCAAAAATAGTTACAACACTATCTCCACCAAACTCTTTCTGAATCATTTCGTTTCGGTGTTTGGGTGTAGCCTGTTTGAGTCCCGTAAAACAAAGTAATCTTAGTCATGATTTACTCCTTATTAATTTATGTTCAAAGTAAATAAGGAACTTGAGTCTTTTAAGACTCAGCTATCAGCTTTTAGTAACTGAAAGCTGACGCTACAATCACTGAGATAAGTTAGGCGGTAGGATAGCCAGCAACAGTAATTGCTTCCTTAATTGCGTTTCCGAAGCTTGAGTTTTTACGTTGACCAATTCAGTTTTGGTATTAGCTTGAATCGTTGCATCAGGAGCAACAGTCTTTACTGCCGCTGTGACAACCTTGACGCAGGAAGAACAAGCCAAATTGGGAACGGTAAGTTGTAGTGTCATAACTATTAATGATTTCCTTGTAAGTAGTTAAATGATGGATTTCAACTGATTAATAACTGACTCCACCGCATCTAAAACTACTTTAAATCCTCCAGCTAACTAGAGAGTCAAGGGGTAATCTAAAAATTTTTGGAGCAGTACCGCTCGAATCACATCACCATTTAATGCAACACACAGATAGGTTTAGTAGATGCCTCAAAAATCAGAACCAAACCTGAACCAACACCTATAGCTCTACGCATAAACATTAGGACGTTGTTTGAATGCAGCATCTACACAATCATGAAATTCAACAAATTTATCCCAGCGTTGTCTCATCCAATTTTTTAGTACAAACCACCAATGCTCGATCTGGTTTAAGTCTGGAGAGTAAGGAGGAAGATACCACAGTTCACATCTTGCCGCCGCCACGATGTCATCAATGAACTGGGAATGATGGAAACTGGCATTATCGATGATAATGACATCTCCTGGTTGCAATTTTGGTAATAAACATTGCTCTAACCACATCTCAAACAAGTCCCGGTTGCAGGAACCTGTAAAGGTCAACGGTGCAAAGATGTTACCTTGTTTGAGCGCGGCAATCCAACTGACTCGCACTGTGCGTTTGCCTGATTTGAGAAGGTTTGTTTGCGGAGGAATTATTCCCCCGCAAAAAACCGCGGCATGAAACCGTTGCCCAATCTCGCAGTAGCCATAGGGATAATCGTCTCGGTTATCAATGCCCGCTTCATCGATATAGACAAGCTGATTAGCAGACTTTGTGTTCAATCGTGCTTGAAACTCTTGGCGCTTGAATTCATCTCGCTCCTGGTAGCCGTAAGTCTTTTTTTACGATTAACTCCAATTCTCCGCAAAGCATCACTGATGTTTTGCTGCGTTACATTGTCTCCCCACAACCTAGCTAGTTGCCCTTGGGTCTTATCCCCATGCTGTTGCACAAACTCACGAAACCTATGCCAGTCAGTGATCTTATGCCTACACCCCTGCTGATAATGGGTAATGGCTTGACAGTCCCCAGTTTGTTCTTCTCGTTTGAGCCACAGGTCTAAGGTGTTGCGACTAATGTTCAACATCCTGCTCACATCTATTTTATGTTCTCCTCTTTTCACTGCAGCAATTGCTTTGGCGCGAAGATCGTAACTGTAGGGGGCTGGCATTGGGCTTACTTGTGGCTCTTTTCTCCTTATTATACGTCCTAACGTGTTTCCGTAAGGCTATATCTTCAAAATTTTCGTCTTTAGTATTTAACGTCAGTTCAGGATAAGAAATGCTCAGAAATCCTGAGTTCTCGTTACTTTCTAATGCAAAGCGTTTAAGCTCAAAGTCAATAAAGACAGTAATTGAAGATATCCTCAGCAACTAACTCTATTGCGAATACAAAATTATTCAGTAAATGAGGAAAGCAAGATTCTATAGGCTTACAGCTTTTGGCTCAACCCGAACTCACGTTATTTACCTGATTAGACAATTTTCAGGGGAAATTGCATCAGGAAGTTTTCTAAGTTGAAATAGAAGGACATGAAATTAGTTTTATTACAAAGTCTGCTCCAACACTTATGTCTGCAACAGTAGTTTCTAGCAAACATAGAACTACTGTTGTCTTGACAAGGGCAGTTTTCATGCTCGTTCAATTATTGGGCAAATTGTATTTTTAGGGATTTCCGGAACAGTTTCCCAACCCGAAAGCAATCCTTCTAACTCTAGTTTTAGGATTTGTAGTTGTTCGATTTGTTGCGTAATCGTTGCAATCTTGTCTTTCAGCTTTACTTCAACATGATCACAAGGTAGCTCGCCTTGATCATGGACATCCAAAAATTCTTTAATTTCTAACAAGCTTAATCCCAGACTTTGGGAGCGTTTGATGAAATTCAAGCGAGCAAAGACATCAGGGTCGAATAACCTAAATCCACCTTCTGTTCTACTTGATGCCTTAAGTAAACCCAGCTCTTCGTAGTAGCGAATTGTTTTAATCGGTACGCCACTTTCTTTCGCAACTAAACCAATTTGTTTTGGTGCTTCTTTAACTAACATATTCAACTCCTATACTGCTCAAGTTCAATTACTCCTATCTTAAAATCTCCAGTTAGCTGGATAGACAACCAGAGAGTTTAACATTTGTGAACTAATGGTTATGCTTGTCTGTGGAGAAGGCAGTGGCTTTACCATTGTTAGCAGCACTCGATGCTTGGACTTCGATAACACCACGATACATTTTCATACCGCAGGTAAACTCATATTCACCAGGAATTTTGGGAGTAAATTCCACTGTTGTAGTTTGGTTAGGGGTAAGGTCAACAGCTAAGTTAAAGTCTGGAACCAGTAACTTATCAAAGCACTTGTTCGGACTGTGACGTTGGAAGTACAATCGGACTTTTTGACCTGCTTCTACAATCACTCGTTCTGGTCGGTAACCGTTCTCAACCGTAACTGTAGCTTCTTGAATACCCACTGGCGTTAAAGTTGCCACAATTGTTGATTCTGTAGAAAGGGAAAACTCTGACTCGTTATGGGGCGTAGGTTGGGCATTAGTTGTCGGCGTTGTAACAGGAGTAGAATCCGTAGATAGGACCTCAATGGCTCCCCGAAACATATTCATACCGCAGGTAAAGTCATAAGTACCTAGTTTGTCTGGTGTAAATTCGATAGGTGTGACTTGGTTGAGTGGAAGATCCTGGGCAATATGAAAGTCAGGAAGCCGCACTTCTTCAAGGCAACTACTAGGATCTTGACGCAGGAATTTTAGCCGAACTCTTTGACCTACATTTACTACAACTCGGCTAGGTTCATACCCACCATCAACAGTAATATCGATCTCCTGAATGCCTTGATTCATCTTGGCTTGCTGCGACTTAGGCTTGCTTAGGAGAAACCACCATAGCTCCAGTCCAATTAATCCTAAGCCACCAACCGTGACTACGCTTTTTAACCGTAACGGCTGTTCGATACGACGGAACTGATCAGTTTGTTCTGTCTTAAAGTGTTGCATCTGTTCGTCAGACATTTGTGCAACTGCTTGACCAGAAGCAATCCCTAACGCTATCCCCAAACTCGCAAGACTACTAACGAGCGCTGTTTTATTCACCATTTGAAAACCTCCTATGCCACTGCTCCTGATATTGCTCCCAGCAGAAATCCAAATCCTGCTAATGTACCGAAAAAGACTACTTTCTTGAGCATCGTTATTTCCCCTTTTTCATGCAATTTCTAGCTAATCGTTTTAGGATGGAAGTTACGCAAACGCAGTGCATTCGTAACTACTGAGACGGAACTAAATGCCATTGCTGCACCTGCAATGATCGGGCTAAGAAGCCAACCGAAGAAGGGAAATAAGATACCAGCCGCAATCGGAATACCTGCCACGTTGTAGATGAAGGCAAAGAAGAGATTCTGGCGAATGTTTCGCATCGTCGCACGAGAAAGTTGAATTGCAGTAACAATGCCCTGGAGATCGCCAGAGATTAAAGTGATATCACTAGCAGCGATCGCCACATCTGTCCCGGTGCCAATTGCAATCCCCACATCCGCTTGAGCCAAAGCAGGAGCGTCATTAATTCCATCCCCTACCATCGCCACAATTTTTCTTTCTGCTTGGAGTTGCTGCACAGTAGCTGCTTTTTGGTCAGGACGGACTTCGGCGAGCACTCGTTTAATTCCTACTTCACGGGCAATTACTTCAGCCGTTCGCCGATTGTCTCCCGTTAGCATTACTACTTCTAAGCCTAATTTTTGCATGGTGCGAACTGCCATAGCAGAGGACGGCTTCAAGGCATCAGAAATTCCCATCACCCCTTGAACTTTTTCATTAACAGCAATCCAGATTACAGTCTTGCCCAGATACTCTAATCTGTCCCATTGCGGTTGTAGGGCTTGGGTATCAATCCCCAGTTCGCTCATCCAGCGTTGCGTCCCAATCTGTACGAACTGACCTGACACATACCCTTGCACACCACTACCTGCTTTAGCCTCAAAGTTTCGTACTTCCTCCAACTCTAATTGTTGTGACTTTGCATATTGCACTACAGCTTCTGCTAACGGATGCTCTGAATTACGTTCTACGGATGCGGCTAGTTCTAACAGTTTTATTTCATTGCTATTGGCAGCCCCGTTAACAGTTACAAAGTCAGTAACAGTAGGCTTGCCTTGCGTCAATGTCCCAGTTTTGTCGAGGACAATTGTTTGCAGTTTATGCGCTAGTTCTAAACTATCTGCACCTTTGATTAAAATGCCATTTTCTGCACCTTTACCAGTACCCACCATAATTGATGTGGGAGTTGCCAAACCCAATGCACAAGGGCAGGCAATGATTAACACACCTACAGTCGTAATCAACGCCAGGGTGACATTACCCATGATGTTGTACCAGATAATGAAGGTGGCGATCGCGACTGCAATCACGGCAGGCACAAACCAGCCTGTTACCTGGTCAGCTAATCGCTGAATTGGTGCTTTGGAACCCTGCGCTTGCTGTACCAATTTCACAATTTGAGCTAGGAAAGTATCTTTACCCACCCGCGTCGTCCGAAATTTGAAGCTACCAGATTTGTTAATCGTGGCTCCGATCACTTGGTCACCAGGCTGCTTTTTGACAGGGACACTTTCCCCTGTCACCATTGCCTCATCCACTGCTGAGGAGCCTTCAATCACTTCACCATCAGTGGGAACCTTCTCACCGGGACGCACCAGAATCACATCCCCAAGCTGAACTTCAGCAATCGGAACTTCCATTTCTCTACCGTTGCGGACGATCCGGGCAGTTCTCGCCTGCAAGCCCATCAGCTTACGAATCGCTTCTGAGGTTTGCCCCTTAGCACGGTTCTCAAACAACTTTCCCAGTAGAATCAACGTGATCACAACTGCGGCTGTTTCGTAATAGACGCTAGGAGTTAGTCCTTGAGCAATCAGAAATCCGGGAAAGATTGTGACAAATAGTGAGTAGAAATACGCTGCGCTAGTTCCCAGAGCTATCAGGGTATCCATTGTAGCAGCGTGACGCTTCAGAGCTTTCCAGCTGTTTATATAGAAGGACTTGCCACACCAGAACTGAACTGGCGCAGTCAAAACTGCCTGAAGCCAGAAGTTATGCAGCCACATGGGGATGAAGGGAATGTGCAATCCCGTCATCACAGGCAACGAACCAATCACTAGAATTGCACTAATGATGCCACCAACCCAGACCTTGCGAGTCAACTCCCGCGATTCTGCCAGTCTCGCTTTGCGTTCAGAATCATCGTCTCCAGTCAGCAGGTCTTGTTCCTGCACTGGCTGGGCGGAGTATCCAGCAGCATCAACAGCATCTTGTATTGCTTCTAAGTCAGTTTTTTTAGAATCATAGGTGACATTGGCAAGTTCTGCTCCAAAACTGACGCTGCATTTACTCACACCTGGAACCGAGCGAATTGCGTCTTCAATACTGTTAGCACACGAGGCACAACTCATGCCTCGTAGTTTAAGCGTCGCGTTATCCTTATCCATCGATCAGCTCCTTATTTTGAGGGCATCTAACTTACTCAGCAACGGTATATCCAGCTGCTGCGATCGCCTGTTTTACAGTAGCTTCAGATTGCTGTGTTTCAATGTTGACAAGTTTTGTTTTCGAGTTAGCCTCGACTTTTGCCGTTGGATCAATACTACAATGGCGTTGTTAATGGTTGTTACACAGGCAGAACAAGCCATATTTGGGACTTTGAATTGAAATGTCATAGTTTTAAAAGTAGAGAGAAACTGCTTGATCTAAGACCTACCTTTATCTTGAAGTCTTCAGTCAGATGGAGGGTCAAGGGACGACTTTAAAAATCTGTCTTTAGTAGGAGGTACAAGTTTAGTATCTCTACCCTCAGTAAAAACTAGTGTGACTGCTTCATTGAAGTGCCAATGGTTTCGGGTTGATATGTCTGCAATTGTCAATCCCCAGCTTTTGAGCATAGCAACGAACTAACCTGAGCTATAGGCTGCGTTAACTCGTATGGGTAATCATTCTTCCCTCAAGACAAAATGTTGCCCTTAACCTGCACTTCCCTTGGGAAGGCAAATCGGGCAACACAAGCGCCTGATTTAGCTTTCTGTCATGGCTTTTTAAGTTACGCCTGCAATATTGGCAACCTTGCGGTATTTTTCAGCAGCACGACGACAAGCTTGAGCACACTTTTGGCAGTGTGGGCTATCTTTGTGCTTCTCACACTCACTGGCACACACTTCACAGATTTCGATATAGGAGTTCACGATTAGGGGAATGAAACGCGATCCACGGCTCATGTAAGCAGCAGAAGCCCAGCAAATCTCTGCACAGTCACGGCAGAGACGAGCGCATTCAGGCATACTGCCTAAACAGGCATCTTCACAGTGCTCGCATTCATAAGCACAGTGAACAGCAGCATCTAGAACCGACTGATACTGTTGGTGAGGCATTAGAATTCTCCTTGCAAGACTCACTCAAATATCAAGTTTCAGTTCAACTCTAAAGTCTCCTGTTAACTGGAGAATCAAGTAATCAGTTACTACCAAAGAAAGATTTTGGTATTGCAACGACACTGAATTATATGTGTGTGCATTGCCATCATTCAGTTCGTAAATGCTGATTACTGCCTGTAGAAATTGAAATGGATCGAGATCCGAAACCATTTCGCTCCAGTAGAATTAAAACCTTTGCATAGCAAC
>JAUJND010000081.1 GCA_030446505.1 Chroococcidiopsidaceae cyanobacterium YX2bin18
GGTCAAGTAGGCATATTCCTTAACAACTTGATTGCCAATTAAATGCTCTTGGATAATTCGCTCAATAACTTCCGGGATTGCCTGACGATACCAAACCCCATCAGGGTATACCACTAAAATTGGTCCTTGGCAACAGACTCTTAAACAGTTAGCTTTGGTGCGGAATATGACATCAGAGGTGGTAGTTGGTTTGTCAAGTTTTAACTGTTTTAGACGCTTTTTCAAGTATTCCCAAGATGCCAGACTAGCCTCCTTTGAGCAGCATTGGGGTAGTGTCGGATCAGCACAGATAAAGATATGTCGTTGAATTTGAGGCAGTCCCAAATGCACACAAGCTGCCAGAATAGTGTCTTCAGCCTGACACGCTTGAGGTGTGTCCGAGCTAGACTGGGCTGCTGTGTTATCACTCATCACTGTTTTTTACTAAGTACTGTGAACATGGGTTTCCCATAATATATGACTATTTTCACGCTGTCGTCACTAATTTACCTAATAAGCGCTTAAGTATAAGATATCAGTAATTCTGTTTAAGTACTTATACTTAAGCGCTTTCTTAGGTGTTAAGTTCGGGAACCCGTACAAGTGATGATGTTGCGATCGCAGCTGCTGTTAGCTAAATTAGCACTCAGGAGTCGAGAGTGCTAACAAAGCAAGAAGGTTGTATGGCAGCAGTATCTTTAAGCGTTTCTACCGTTAAACCTTTGGGCGATCGCGTTTTCGTTAAAGTCAACGCTTCCGAAGAAAAAACAGCTGGTGGTCTTTATTTACCCGACACCGCTAAAGAAAAACCTCAAGTTGGTGAAGTAGTTGCCCTGGGTGAAGGCAAGCGTAATGATGACGGTTCTCGTCAGCAGATGGAATTAAATGTGGGAGACAAGGTTCTTTACTCTAAGTACGCTGGCACCGATGTCAAACTGGGTACGGAAGAGTATGTTCTCCTCTCGGAAAAGGACATTCTGGCAATTGTGGCGTAGCTTAACCAGGCAAGAAGTAAGCGTAAACCCCTAACTTTTTAACGCCAGTTTGCGTTGGAGGAGACACCGACAAATAACTTGCTCCTCCTGATCATTGACTTGATTAGTTTTCTTACCAAATACAAGCAGACAAGTATGGCAAAGCGTATTATCTACAACGAGAACGCTCGTCGCGCCCTAGAAAAGGGCATGGACATTTTGGCGGAAGCTGTGGCTGTCACGCTGGGTCCAAAGGGACGCAACGTGGTGCTAGAAAAGAAGTTTGGCGCACCTCAAATTGTGAATGATGGCGTAACAATCGCCAAAGAAATTGAGTTAGAAGACCATGTAGAAAATACTGGTGTTTCTCTAATTCGCCAAGCAGCATCCAAGACGAATGATGCTGCTGGTGATGGCACTACAACTGCTACCGTTCTAGCTCATGCGATGGTAAAAGAAGGCCTGCGGAACGTGGCAGCAGGTGCAAATGCGATTTCCTTAAAGCGGGGGATTGACAAAGCTACCCACTTCCTGGTTGATAAGATTGCGGAACACGCACGTCCGGTAGGAGATTCCAAGGCGATCGCTCAAGTTGCAGCAATCTCAGCTGGTAATGATGAAGAAGTCGGGAGAATGATTGCCGACGCAATGGAAAAAGTGGGTAAGGAAGGCGTGATTTCCTTAGAAGAAGGGAAGTCGATGACTACCGAACTGGAAATCACTGAAGGGATGCGTTTTGACAAAGGCTATATCTCTCCCTACTTTGCTACTGACGCAGAGCGGATGGAAGCAGTCTCAGATGAACCTTTCATCTTGCTAACTGACAAGAAAATCGCCTTGGTTCAGGATTTAGTGCCAGTTCTAGAGCAAGTTGCTCGTTCTGGTCGTCCTTTAGTAATTATTGCTGAGGATATTGAGAAAGAAGCTTTGGCAACTCTTGTGGTTAACCGCCTGCGGGGTGTACTAAATGTAGTAGCAGTTAAGGCTCCTGGGTTTGGCGATCGCCGTAAGTCAATGCTGGAAGACATAGCCGTCCTTACTGGTGGTCAATTGATTACTGAGGATGCTGGTCTAAAGCTAGAAAACACTAAGCTGGAGATGCTGGGCAAAGCGCGTCGGCATCCTGCAGCTCCGCCCCAAAGAAGCGCCGTCGCAGCCTAGCGGCNAAAATAAATCGGGATGACTGGATTCGAACCAGCGGCCCCTTCGTCCCGAACGAAGTGCGCTACCAAGCTGCGCCACATCCCGTTGCAAGTCAACAACTCAGATCCAACATATCATGCCTAATCACTAATTACAAAGTTCCAATTACTTCACCAATAACTTTGCCTGATAAGATAAATGTTGAGTAATATCAATGGTTAGAGCGAACCTGTGACTGTTAAGCCAGAGTGGTTACGTGTGAAAGCGCCTCAATGGGAGCGTGTCGGTAACGTTAAAGAAATTCTGCGGGATTTAGCCCTTAATACCGTTTGTGAAGAAGCCTCTTGCCCTAACATTGGCGAGTGCTTTAATGCAGGTACAGCTACATTTTTAATTATGGGACCAGCTTGTACACGAGCCTGTCCCTATTGCGATATCGACTTTGAGAAAAAACCAAAATTACTAGATCCTACAGAACCGCAAAGACTGGCAGAAGCGGTACGAAGACTAAGCTTAAATCATGTTGTTATTACATCCGTAAATCGGGATGATCTGCTGGATGGTGGGGCAAGCCAGTTTATAGCCTGTATTCAAGCGATTCGCTCCACTGCACCCCAGACAACCATTGAAGTGTTGATTCCAGATCTGTGCGGCAACTGGGATGCTTTAGAGGCTATTTTGCAAGCTCAACCAGAGGTGCTAAATCACAATACAGAAACAGTTCCACGTCTTTATCGGCGGACACGTCCTCAAGGTGACTATCAGAGGACACTAGAACTATTGCAGCGAACACATGCTTCTGCTTCTAATATCTACACTAAATCTGGCTTAATGGTAGGACTCGGAGAAACCGATGCCGAAATTCGGTCTGTGATGCAGGATTTGCGGACTGTAGGGTGCGATATTCTCACACTTGGGCAATACCTCCAGCCCAGTCAAAAACACTTGCAAGTAGATACCTTTGTACCCCCAGTGCAATTTGATGCTTGGAAGCAGTTTGGTGAGTCCTTAGGATTCCTTCAGGTAGTGTCCTCTCCCTTAACTCGTAGCTCTTACCATGCCGAGCAAGTAAGAGAATTAATCAAAGCCTTACCCCCGCAGGGAAAACGTTGAGTAAAAAAATGAAGACAGGAGGCAAAAAATTTTTGATTCCCTCAGCTTTCCACTTGACAGAGCTATAAAGTCGTGGGACAGGTAAAAGTAGTTATTCTGGGGGCTGGTGCGTGGGGTACAACTTTAGCGACTTTGGCAGCAGCTAAAGGTCATCAGGTTTGCTTGTGGTCTCGTCATAGTTCTCAACGGTTGGAAGATATTATAGAAGGTGCTGATATTGTTTTATCTGCTGTTTCTATGAAAGGTGTCAGAGCAGTAGTCGCAGCAATAGGGTCATTACCTCTTTCTCCAGAAACAATTTTTGTAACGGCTACCAAAGGGTTAGATCCTGCCACTACCTTGACTCCTTCTCAAATTTGGCAAGCTACCTTCCCTGCCTATCCAGTAGTTGTCCTCTGTGGTCCTAACTTGTCTAAAGAAATTCAACAGCAATTGCCAGCTGCAGCTGTTGTTGCCAGTATTGATGCAGCGGCAGCCGAGGCGGTGCAAGCTGTGTTATCTTCAAGTCGTTTCCGGATTTATACGAATTCTGACCCACTAGGAGTAGAACTGGGCGGAACCCTGAAAAATGTAATCGCGATCGCTGCTGGAGTATGTGATGGGTTACAGCTAGGAACTAATGCCAAAGCGGCTCTTGTAACTCGCGGTTTGACAGAAATAATCCGCATAGGCAATACTTGGGGCGCTAAGACGGAAACATTTTATTGTTTGTCTTGGTTAGGCGATTTACTATCAACCTGCAACAGACCTTTGAGTAGAAATTATCAAGTCGGCTATCAACTAGCTCAATGAAAAACTTTAGCGGAAACTCTTACCCAGTTGGAAGGAACTGCTGAAGGAGTTAATACTACTCAGGTTGTAATCCAACGCGCCAATCAGCAGAAAATTTCTGTGCCAATCACAGCTCAAGTTTATCGCTTACTCCAAGAAGAGATTACTCCCCGTGAAGCTTTAGAGGCGCTAATGCTCCGAGACATTAAGCCGGAACTATAACTGTTAAGTTTTATCCGTCACGGACTTTGAGTATAGGGTTGAGCACCTTTATCTGTCACCGCAGGAAAACCACTTGCCAATTTAGGGCAGGCGATCGCTGAATTATCTACAGCAAATTTCAGTTAGTTAGACCACAAACCAGGTAGGCTAGTAGCAAGATCAAAACTAGTAAAACCATCTATGCCTGTTGCTTATTCTGTAGATTTACGCCGCCGTGTGATTGAGGCTTGGCAAAACCAAGAAGGTTCGCAACGGCAGATAGCACAACGGTTCAAAGTTAGTTTATCGTTTGTACGAACCTTGCTACGTCACTACCGCTTCAACGGTCAGATTGAGGCAAAACGGCGGGGAGGATTTGTGCGTCCCAGAATTGATGGGGAGAATTTGCAAGTGGTGCAACGCCTGCTGGAAGAGCAAAATGATGCTCTGCTATCGGAGTTATGCACACGATTGCAAGAGCGCACTGGCATTGTGGTGAGTTTACCCACAATGCACCGAGCGGTGCAACGCCTACGCATCAGCCATAAAAAAAACGACGTATGCTAGTGAACTAAATACCCCTCGCATTCAACAGATACGTTATGAGTTTCGCGATTGGTTGTTGAGTTTAGACCCACGCAACTTGGTATTCGTTGATGAATCAGGTGTAAATATCGGCATGGCACGTTTGTTTGCCAAGGCTATACGTGGGGAACGGGCAGTCGGGAAGATATAGCGGTCGCCAAGACTTATAGGACATAGACTGAAGGAAGCCTAATTCAAGCTCCCCGACCAGTTGATGTCAAAACCCTATAGCTACGACCTGCGTCAAAAAGTCATTCAAGCAATGGAGCTAGATGGGATGAAGAAAAGCGAAGCGGCTCAAGAGTTCCAACTCAGTCGCAACACAATTGACTTGTGGCTGAAGCGGCAGGCTGAGACCGGAGACTACCAGGCAAAGTCGAATCGCCCCCATCGCACAGCCGACAAAATCACGGATTGGAACAAGTTCACTCAGTTTGCCAAACTGCATGGGGAGAAAACACAAGCCGAGATGGCAGCGCTGTGGGAATAATATCAGCGCTCGAACCATCTCACGAGCATTGGACAAAATCGGCGAGTCGAAAAAAGACGTACGGCTACCGTGAACGGAATGCAGCCAAACGTGCCACCTACGTAGCTCAACTGGCAGACATTCCTGGCACAACGGATATGTCTGGATGAATCGGGATGGACGAACGCGATGATTATGGCTACGGCTGGTGTGAGCGCGGAGTGCGCTTTGAGCCACTAAAGTCCGGACGAAGAGCGGGGCGAGTCAACATGATTGCAGCTTACTGCCAACGTCAACTCATGGCGCCCTTCACGCTGGAAGGTGCTTGTAACCGTATCGTGTTCGAGACTTGGCTCGAAACCTGCTTAGTGCCTGTGCTGGAACCAGGACGGGTGGTGATTCTCGATAACGCTACATTCCATCATGGTGGGCGCATTGAAACTCTGATTGAGTCTGCTGGCTGTCGCCTGTTGTACTTGCCCCCTTATTCTCCAGACCTCAATCGGATTGAGAAGTGTTGAGCTTGGCTTAAAGTCGGGTTCGCAAGGGTTTATCTAGCTCTGGCTCCCTTCGGCAAACCATAGAATCTGTTCTTAAAGATGCTACGTCCTAACACTACTGACTATAGCTATGCCACGTAACACAGGCGAGAATGTTTCACTGATAGGAGACTTTGAGCTTAGACGGGTTGATTGCCACCATCAGCGTCAAGGGTAGTGTCGATAGCGACGTGTTTCTTACTTATCTCAACCATGTGCTACTGCCTCAACTGTGGTCGGGAGCAATTGTTGTTATGGATAATCTCAAGGTGTATCATGCACCTGCCTGCCGTTCGGGCTGCGATTGAAGCGGTTGCAGCGCGTTTGGTATTCTTGCCACCCTACTCGCCTGACTTATCTCCCATTGAATTGTGTTGGTCGAAACTCAAACGGTTCTTGTGCTCAAGAGCGGCTCGTACCCTATGAGGTATTGCACCAAGCGATAACGCAAGCTGTTAACGCTATCACCGAAAATCATGCATTTGGCTGGTTCGCTCACTGTGGTATTTATCTGAAAAATGCTGTAACTTGTGATGTAACAGTAACTTAGCTTCAGTTAATAGTTACTCTCATATCACTGAAAAATTCTCATAGTACATTGTCAGCTTTGAACGAAAAACATTTAGGGCTAACTTGTTTGCGGTTAAGTAGCAAATTAAGCCTGCTCAATATTATCTGAAACAATTGAACTTATACGGCAGATTGCAGTATCCATAAAAAATACAAGCGCCATGTTAGATCATCGTGAATTATGGGAACAATAGCAACAAGAAGCAACTGAGTAAGTCTATTCACTTGGAGCTATTAAGATGAGTCCTATGCCAGCAACATCCTTTTACGAATATGCAGCTTATGAAGATCAGTCGCCTCAAGACTTTCAGCCGGAGACTCCTATCGCTGAGGGTGAGCTATTGATAGATGATCTGCTTGGCTCGGAAGTTGAGGCTAACGACTCTGCTAGCGTGCAACAAAGTGCCAATCGTCGCACTACAGATTTAGTACGTCTATATCTTCAGGAGATTGGTCGGGTTCACTTATTAGAGCGAGATGAAGAAGTTTCAGAAGCTCAAAAAGTTCAGCGTTATCTAAGGTTAGTAGAACTCCGCTCTGAAGCGGCTTTAAGTGGGGATGAAGTTATTCAGCCCTATGTTCACTTGATTGAAGCCCAGGAGCGTTTAGCCTCCGGGTTGGGACACCGACCTTCTCTAGAACGTTGGGCTGATACCGCTGGTATACCAGTCTCGGAACTCAAGCCGATGTTGGCAAGAGGTAAACGGCGCTGGGCTGAAATTGCCAGTTTGGCAGTGGAAGAGGTAGAGCGAATTCAAACTGAAGGCGATCGCGCTAAGGAACATATGATCAAGGCTAACCTCCGCCTTGTAGTCTCAGTTGCGAAAAAATATCAAAATCGTGGTCTAGAACTCTTAGATTTAGTCCAAGAAGGAACACTGGGCTTGGAGCGGGCAGTTGACAAGTTTGACCCCACTAAGGGTTACCGATTTAGCACCTACGCCTACTGGTGGATTCGTCAGGGAATTACACGGGCGATCGCTACCCAAAGCCGCACGATCCGCCTACCCGTTCATATTACAGAAAAGCTCAACAAGATTAAGAAAGCGCAGCGCAAAATTGCTCAAGAAAAAGGTCGCACCCCCACCATTGACGATATCGCTACCGAGTTAGAAATGACACCTGCTCAAGTACGAGAAGTTTTGCTACGCGTGCCTCGCTCTGTCTCGTTGGAAACCAAAGTGGGTAAGGAGAAAGACACAGAGTTAGGAGACTTACTAGAAACAGATAGTATATCGCCCGAGGATGTGTTGATGCGAGAAGCTTTGCAGCGGGACTTGCAGCACCTTTTAACAGAGTTAACTGACCGAGAGCGCGACGTAATTCTAATGCGATTTGGCATGGGAGATGGTCAATCTTACTCCTTAGCAGAAATTGGGCGGGCTTTGGATCTATCACGGGAACGTGTGCGTCAAATTGAATCTAAAGCACTCCAGAAGCTACGGCAACCAAAGCGCCGCAACCTAGTACGAGATTATATGGAAACCCTCAGCTAGCTAGTGTTTAGAGTTTAGAATAGCTATTTACACTCAGCTCTAAAATCTAAAATTAATCACAGACTACTCAAATAGAAGCACGATACTTTGCTGGCAATAAGTTATTACTTGCCTTTGCTGTCGGCATTTACGCAGGCAATGTTGCACGCGAGTTTTTATTCGTAGCCACCCTGAAACGGTGATGAGTCGCTTTAGTTAACTGTACGCTCGAATTATTTGCTTATTTCAGTTGAAAATTATTTGCAATAATCGGTGCTTGTTGACAATTAAGCTCATAAATTAGTATAATTATTGATTATGAAGCTTGCTTGAGAAGGTTGTTATGTCTGTCTACACAGCTGGCTCGCTCAAGGCGGAACTCCACGATCGCGGTTGGCGTTTAACTCCCCAGCGAGAGACTATTTTACACGTTTTTCAAGAGCTTCCCGCAGGCGAACATTTAAGTGCTGAGGATCTCTACCATCAGCTAGAGAGCCAAAGAGCAGGAATCAGTTTATCTACTATCTACCGAACTTTAAAGTTGATGGCTCGGATGGGTATCTTGCGGGAACTAGAGTTGGGAGAAGGACATAAACATTATGAAATAAACCAGCCCTACCCACATCACCATCATCATCTAATTTGTGTCCGGTGCAACAAGACAATTGAATTTAAAAACGATTCAATTTTAAAGACTGGCACAAAGACCGCAGAAAAAGAAGGGTATCACCTGCTCGATTGCCAGATGACTATTCATGCTGTCTGTCCTACTTGCCAGCGAGCACTAATGCCTTTATAACCATTTAGATGCATAGAAAAATCGCAATTGAGGGAATTATTTGGCAATTTTATCTCTTTATTATTCCGTAACTCTTTGGATATTACCTGATTTAATCCAACCTTCTTGTTCGCTATCTTCTAGGCGCACCCACTGCCAGTTTTATCAGCACTTTCTCCCAAGACTACAATTTGCTGATTGTAAGCAGCGCTACCAACTCGTTCAGCATCCCCATTGGGTTCTGACCGCAGGCTTAATCCTTGAGACCAAGTAACTCGTGCTTGATAAGCTCCGGGTTCTAGTGGCTTTGATTTAGATTGTGCAGCAGGCAATGGTAGGCGTTTAGCTATCTTTTAAGTTATTTGAGTTAAGTGAATCTTGAGCTTTAACCGTCGGTTTATCATTGGCAAACATCGGTTTAGGCGGAGGTGTCGTGACTTTGAACATAAAGTACAAAGCTGTTGCCACGCCACCACCCATGAGGATGGCGATCGCTAAGATAATCCCAAGCAATAACTTTACTAAACTTGACACCTCATCACTGTTACCTCTCCTCAACTTTACACCAGCACAAGGTTTTGCTATCAGTATAATTAAGTTTATTGCCCTTTGTATAAATTTAACCAACCAAGCGCTTTAAACAATTTTGCTAACTTATATTTTGTCCTAAAATTGAAACTTTGAGCTAAGTATACTTTAATTGTGCTGTAGTTATTCTCCAAAATACTAGAGGTTAATTTATAACTGCCAGCAATAAGGGTCATCCTACATTAGGATCTTTTATGCTTATGTGCTTGTCCTAGTATTAAGCGTGCTATTTGTTCTGGGTACAGTCTTTCTGCCCGTAACAGTTTACAATCAACTGACTTACTCCAAGTTCACATGGGTTTACCTTTAGCCTTCTTAGTACAAAATCAAAGCCCTTACGCTCCGTCTTTCCCTTGGCAAACTCATCTTTACTCTATATAGGAAAATTCAATTCATATTTTGTGGTTATTGTTTTTAGACATAGCTATCGCTTTTGGTATAACTAGTTTAGCTATGAATTTTATAGTTTTTCTAGTAAAAACAAGTAGGGGTTAGAAGACATTTGCTAACAGGGTTTTTAATCGGGGAAAACTATTGTAACTGCCGCTGAATTCGACAGCTTAAACTGCTATGTTTCTGAGGCAAGGCGGGCTTTGCCAGCAGCAGCCCAATCTTGAAGAAATTGAATCTGCTCTTGAGCAGTTCGTGCTAAGGGGATAATTTGACTAGCGGCTTCTAAAATATCATCCGTGGTGAAGTCGCGGTTTTGGCTAAATGCAATATGCATAGCTTCAATCAAGGTTTGCTCAATTTCTGCCCCAGAAAAATCAGGAGTTTCGTAAGCTAAGCGCTCAAGATCATAACTTTTTAAATTGTGAGGTCGTAGTCGAGATAAATGAACTGTATAAATTGCTTGCCGTTCTTCTTGGGTGGGCAACCCGACAAAAAAGATTTCATCAAATCGACCTTTGCGGAGCATTTCTGGTGGCAAAGCCTGAATATCGTTGCTTGGTAGCAACACAAAAACAGGTGATTTTTTTTCGGCTAACCAGGTAATAAAACCCAAAAACCCGGCTAGTAGTTCCGGCATCGCCTTTACTGCCTAGTCCAGAAAAGGCTTTATCTATTTCATCAATCCACAAGATACAGGGAGCTAAGGCTTCTGCGACTTGAATCATTTGTCTAGTACGAGATTCGGATTCCCCTACCAAGCCACCAAATAAGCGTCCAACATCCAAGCGTAGCAGAGGTAAATGCCAGTGGTGCGCAATCGCTTTAGCCGTGAGAGATTTCCCAGTTCCCTGAATTCCTACTAACATCAAACCACGAGGATGGGGCAAACCATATGCCCTTGCTCGTTCACTAAATGCGCTACCACGTCGCAACAGCCAGTCTTTAAGGTTATCTAAACCGCCAATATCTGAAATTTTCTCAGTTGTGGGATAAATCTAAGATTTGAGTTTGGCGAATAGTTTGGCGCTTTTCTTCCAAAACCAGTTCCACATCTTCCGGTTGCAGTTCCCCATGAGTAGCAATTGCTCGTGCTAAGACCCGACGAATTCGTTCCATCGAAAGCCCTTGGCAAGAACGTACCAGTTCATCTAGAATTTTCACCCCCAGCGATTGACCCGTGGCTGCTAATAGGCGTTCCACTTCAACTTTGATCTCAGTTGCTGCTGGTAGGGAAACTCTAAAACCGTTAGCACTTCGCTTAAGTCTTCAGTAATTGCCATCCGAGGTGACAGTAATACTATATTCTTGGGTTGGGACTTAAGAAGTCGCGCTAGATTACGAAGTTTACGGGAAACAGATACATCCTCCAAAACCGATGAAAGTCCCGCAAAATAAAGATTGCTGGTGCAGATACTTGGTAGTTTTTCGACTAACTCCAATGCTTGCAACGGATTGCGACGACCAAAGCCAGCATCATTAGGATTACTCTGGTAGCCGTCAACAAAATCCCAGGTGTACACTGCGCGATTACTTTGGCATTGAGCTTCTTCTCTAATCACCGCTTCTACCCGCTCTTCTTCATAGGTTGGCACATAAATTAAGGGATAGCGGGCGCGCAGTAAAAGTGCAAACTCATCACGGAAGCTCATGGCAGTGTTAGGGACTATGGTAAGGGAACTAAGGACTAGGTAAGAGAAATTAGAGGCTTTTATTGCACTTAGGCTAGGATGACAATTTATTAGAAGCTGGCATAGTTGAGTTTTCTACCAGCTCTCACTAATCCCTCTTTCTTCCCCTAGCCTCTTCCTAACTGGGGAGGCGTTTTTTTAGTGCTTCTAGGGATGCCCAGCGTTGATCAGTAGATTCTGAGGTGTTGGAAAGTAGTTTGAATACCCATACAATGTTGCTCACACAGTTGCCGTTGAGGAATTTCTAGACACAAGTGCTCGTACAACCACTCGTTAGGATGAAAATAGCCCCGTGGTGGTAGTGTTTCTACCTAAATCTTCTAGAGCTACTTCCCGCTCTATAAAATTTCTCATCTGGTTGCTCTGCTGCTTCATCCAACCAAATTATTTCTGATGTAGCGATCCGCCAAGCGGTGATTGTATTGTTGCAAGCAGCGGTGGCAATTTAATGTAATAATAGTCTCTGCCTGAGACACTTCCAGAAAATTGCCTGATGCGTGACTCGGATGCGACCACGAATCGGTGTTAATGTGTCTAGATTGGGCAGGAAATCTTGAACCTGAATTACCTCTGTCTGCTCAGGTGCTTTAGTTAGCTGCGGAATGTAGATTGGTTCCGCCAAAATTGTGACGCATCAACGAAAACCAAGTGGTATCTAACAAGCGGTGCTACATTTTTAGTTTAGCTGTTAGCGTTTGAAATTTGTGACTGTACAATTTGTAGTTCAGATTAACTGTAGATTTTGCAGTTCTAGCGCATACGTGATTTATTGTTGTAGCCGCACTACGAGATAACGATTTGGCTCTTTGCCTCGGCTAAAAGTTTCTAAATCTGTAAAATCCTTTAAAAAGTGTGGACTTGACGGCGTTCAATTTCGAGGACAATGAGGGACTTCAACTTCTTACCAGAAGCTCGTGCCTCAATGGCAGCAACCTCTGCGAGTAATTGAATTTCCGCTTGTCGACGAGCACGGTAGCCATTCAATTCAACTGTGTAAGGAGCTTGCTGCTCAGTAGTCTGGTTCAAATTCAAAATTGCATTAGCTAGATACTGAATTGCATCTAGCACTGTACCTTGCGAACCGATCAAAACCTGAATTTGTTCTGGCATCAGATTAGTTTCATCAATCGCCAGCCAGTAACTACCTGGTGCAAAATCCCCGCTTTCTTCAAGATTTGGGCTGTGACTCAGTGACATCAGCAGACACATTCATAAGTTGCAGCAGGGATTTCAACCACTGCTGACCCCGCTGCATTTGACTATTATTCATAGTTAACTTGAAGCCTTTTTCTTAGAACGTACTGGTTCAAAGGGAAGTGCCTCGCGTCCTTTATTGTCAGTTTCTTTCGCCTCTGTTGCCTCCACAATTTTTTGTAAGTTTTCTGGCAACGGCTCGCGGGAGACAATATATGTTTGGAAGGTCTGAAAGATATTAGCAACTAGCATATACATCAGCACTCCACTGGCAGAGGGAAAAATAAAACATCCCTGAGAAAATAATTGGGGTGAGCTTATTCACAGTCTGCTGTTGTGGATTCCCGCCAGTAGAACCTTGACCTGAAAAAGTCTGGTTAATATACGTGCTAATTCCAAAGCCCAGCACCATTGCCACAATGTCCCAGTGGATTGTGCCATCTGGATCTCTAGCCCCAACTCTTCCCAAAACGGTCAATAAACAAAAAGCCTTTATCGGCAGCAAGCCCTGGGATTGTGCCTTGAATCGTTGCTTCTCCGGGCTTTAGACCTTCTATGTTGCCGTCTGCATCGACTTTTACCCGCTCTTCACCTTTAACAACTTTCCATTGAGGTGCAATTTTCGTTTCCGGGTGTTCTGTTATTAGCGCTTTGAGGATTTGCCATCTAGAGTTTGATATTCAATTTTTGTCTTCTCGCCTACTCCTAAACTGTTGCCACCGGGAAGAATTGCACTAACACGAGCATGAACTTCATCAGCAATATAGATATTTTGGGAGCAGTTGCAAAAGCTTGGGGTTGAATCCGTTCGATTTGTTCTTGGGGAAAAACTTGCAAGTTGACACTATAATTTATGTCAGAAAACGGTGAGCCACGTAGAGTCGCAAACAAAGCAAACAGTATTGGCATTTGCAGTAGCACTGGAAAACACCCAGCTAATAAATACAATTCCTTGTAAACGCCGCTCATCTCTTCCTGTAGCTTTGCCGGATTGTCTTTGTAGCGCTCCTGAAGTTCTTTAACCCGCTTTTGCATCAACGGTTGAGTAACCCGTGTGCGACGCATATTGCGAATCGATCCAGCACTCAGCGGATAGAGCGCCAAGCGAATGACTAGTGTCAATGCCACGATCGCAAGTCCATAGCTTGGCACGATCCCATAGAAAAAATCCAGGATCGGCAGCATTACATTGTTGGAAAGAAAACCGATGCCAAAATCCATTAGTGTTAAGTCAACCTGAGATACTCTGAATTGGACGTAAGTTTTGTATAAAGCGATCAGCTACCTTAGCCTCGCTCCTGAATCTAATCTATCTGATACTGACTTGTCTGCTTGGTTTACCCTACAGGTGTCTTTTCAAAACAAGCGCTTGTTGAACTACAGGGGTAACCTTGCTAGCCAAAGCCGAGACAACTAAGCATTAACCCTCTACAGCACTACTTACTTTTAAATTTTTGGCAGCTACTTTTTCATTAATGTAGTCATAAATATCGCGGAACTTGTGACACTGCCCTTAGTTCCAGGCGACTGCCATCTCTAAGAGTTAGCACCATATCGCCCCACAAACCAATACCGCGTGAAACTTTAACGATTTTGACAATTTCTGAGTAGATAATGTCAGTCTGCGATCGCCCTCTCCAACCTCCGGTTACAGTGATCCGGCGATTAGTAACGCGATAGCGTAGCCACAATGCCCGTACAATTGCTCCAACTGCCAATGGCAAGCCAATGAGCGTTAGTCCAATCAACACATTTATGATTAAATCCCCAATATGAGGACCACCTTCGTAGTAGACTTCCTCACGAATTCCCATTAAGTACCTCTGCTTCTGCCAACAACTGCTTTAATTCTTGCAGAAATTGCAGGTAATCGCACTCTTCTTGTACTGCCGAGGGCTGAACAACAACCACGACTTGCCAACCGGGTAATAATTGAGGCAATAAGCAGCGAAAAGCAGCTTGGAGTTGGCGCTTGATCCGATTGCGAATTACAGCCCGTTTGCTCACTTTTGTGCTAATTGAAATCCCAATTCGAGTTTGACTGAGGTGCTTGTTTGAGCTAGATTGCCTTGCTGTTTGGTCACTCAGGTCGGCAAAGTTAGTTTTTAAGCGTAAGGCTCTCAAGGTTAAGTGAGAGCCGTGACAACGAATTCCTTCCCGGAAGACTACCCGAAAATCTTGCCTGCTCCGAAGCCGATTTACTTTGGACAAAGCCACAGGCGGTTTAGAGTAAATGTTGCTAAACGCTAAGACGGTGCCGTCCCTTTCTTCTGCGAGCACTAATTACATTCTGACCATCTGGACTACGCATTCGAGCGCGAAAACCAGAGGTTCTTTTTCTTTTACGGTTGGTGCCTTCCAGGGTGCGTTTCATAGCCTGTACTCTGAACTTGTTTATTTAAAAAAGTTACAATCCGCTATTGTATCACCTAATCACCACCTAACCGATGCTTAAGATCCAAGTTCCGACGTAACGTCGCAATGGCACATCCCCTGGGGAGAGAATTTGGCAGTTGAAATAGTACGTTCCACCAAAAGTTGGATTTTTCACGTTTGAAAATACTAACTCAACCTTACTTCCTGCTGGAACCGGCTCTTGGGGATAAATTTCAACTAGGCGATTTTCTTTGTCCCAAACCACTTCTTGGAGCGGCACTTTTTTGTCTTTAATCCGTACTTCAATCTTGTCGGCGTCAAACTTGCCTTTGTAATAGTCAGGATAGGAAATAGAAAATTGCGAGACAGCTAAATTCAGCTTCTTCGATGGAATTCTCAGCCTGTATCGATCCCACCCATTGGACTGACCGCCAAAATCTAGCCGGAAGGGTAGCTGGTTTTCGCGCTTGACACCGCTAAATATTGTGAATCCAGGTAGACTCTGGGCTAGACTGGCGATTGGCAACCCAGTTAGCAAAAAGCTGGTAACAGCTATGGCAGAAAGTACACGTCGCATAGAGGATTTTTTAGGAAACATTGGTCTGCTATTTAAACAACTATAAGTCTTTGTTACTATTTACTACTGACTTGAAAAGAATGGACGCTCAATACAAGTAAAAAGTGCCATTTACTGGGTAGTTTTTATCCGGTTAGCCCTAGAATAGGGTAGATGGAAAGCTTACTAAAACCTAAATTACGCCTCTTTTACAAACACAAAAAGGTTAAAAGCACAAAATAAGTTGTTGATGTTTATAAATATGCAGCATTATATCTTAGTTCTGAGGTTATGTCCTAAAAATTAAGGTGTTCAACTACGCGATCGCAAGTTAACTAAGTTACATTCAGCAATACGATTCAACGACTTAAACTACTAGTGATTAATATTACCTATGTAAATTATCAGGTAAGCACGTCTTAATTTATAAAACAACTTCAAAAACAAGGATTTAGAATTTGGGGAGCAGCATAGAATGTGCGAAATCTGATACTTTTTAGAAGTTCCTGAAATTCTAGCATCGCAATTTCCATCAAGACCCTATTTCAAGTGGAGCGTGCGAGGATTAAGTATTAGCTACTCGTAATCAAATAGTGAACAGCGCTTTGGCTAATATATTACGGATGTCGAGTCAGGTAAAAAATTAAGCGGCTTGACCTCAAGCCACTGGTAGAGAATGAGTGTTGCCCGTAAGGAGATTTCATGAGAATAGCGGTTGCCAAAGAAATTGAAGTCGGTGAGCGTCGTGTTGCATTAGTACCTGACACCGTTGCCCGTTTAGTTAAACAAGGTCTGGAAGTGTCGGTAGAGGCTGGTGCTGGTGAGCGGTCTTTTTTCTCGGATGCTGCCTATGAAGTGGCAGGAGCGAAGATTATTGCTGATCCGGCTACCTTATGGGGCGAGGCGGATGTCCTCTTGAAAGTCGGAGTGCCGCAAGAGCGAGAAGATGGACGCTCAGAAGTTGATTTGCTGCGGGAAGGGGCTGTGCTAATCACGTTCCTCAATCCTTTAGGGCAGCCAGCTGTGGTGCAGCGTCTGGCAGAGCGCCGGGTAACGGCTTTTGCTATAGAAATGATTCCGCGCACCACAAGGGCGCAGAGCATGGATGCTTTGTCCTCGCAGGCATCAATAGCAGGTTATAAAGCTGTGCTGATTGCCGCAGCTGCCTTGCCTAAATACTTTCCCATGTTGACAACAGCTGCAGGCACGATTGCTCCGGCAAAGGTGTTTGTGATGGGCGCTGGTGTAGCTGGACTGCAAGCGATCGCAACTGCCCGACGCTTAGGTGCTGTTGTGGAAGCGTTTGATATTCGTCCTGCTGTCAAAGAAGAAGTTCAAAGCCTGGGAGCTAAATTCGTTGAAGTCCAGCTGAAGGAGGAGACAGTCGCGGCAGGTGGCTATGCTAAGGAAATTTCTGAGGTATCTAAGCAACGCACCCAGGAAGTTGTAGCTGAACACGTTAAGCAGGCGGATGTAGTAATTACCACTGCCTTAGTTCCTGGTAGGAAAGCTCCGATCCTGGTCACAGAAGACATGGTGGCTCAGATGAAACCTGGCTCTGTAATTGTTGATCTTGCTGCTGAACAAGGAGGCAACTGCGCCTGTACTGAACCAGGTAAAGATGTTCTGTGGAATGGCGTTACTATTATCGGACCAATTAATTTGCCTGCGTCGATGCCAATACACGCCAGCCAGTTGTATGCCAAGAACCTGGCGACATTAGTCCAACTTTTGATTAAGGACAGCGCCCTACAGCTTAATTTTGAGGACGACATCATTAGCTCTGCTTGCATTACTCATGCTGGTGAGGTTCGGAACCAACGGGTACAGGAGGCGATTGCCCAAGTTGGTACAACTGTATAAATAAATGCCTTTAATTTTTAATCAAAGGAGTTTGAATATTGATGACAGAAGCATTAATTGGTGCTTTGTTTGTGTTTGTCTTAGCGTCTTTTACGGGATTTGAAGTAATTAATAAAGTGCCACCAACACTCCATACGCCTTTGATGTCTGGTGCTAACGCGATTTCTGGCATTGCGGTAATTGGAGCATTAGTTGTTTCCGGTCCTAGAGATTGGAATGTGTCAGTTATTCTCGGCTTAATTGCCATAATACTGGCAACTATCAATGTGGTAGGCGGTTTCCTGGTTACAGATCGAATGTTACAAATGTTTAAGAAAAAAGAGGTAGTGTGATCGACTTTCTACCAACTGGGATTCAGCTGACGTACTTAGTCGCTGCGTCTTTATTCATTGTGGGTTTGAAACAACTGGGTTCACCCGCCACGGCGCGTAATGGTAATTTGCTTGCTGCTGTTGGAATGTTGCTAGCTGTAGTGGCAACGCTGCTAGATCAGCAGGTGTTGAACTATGAAATGATTTTAGTTGGTTTGGTGATTGGCTCTTTAATTGGAGCGATCGCTGCCCAAAAGGTGGCAATGACTGATATGCCGCAAATGGTAGGCTTGTTGAATGGCTTAGGGGGAGCAGCTTCTGCTCTTGTTGCCGTTGCTGAGTTTTGGCGACTCATGGGTAGTTCACAAGCAATTCCTATTGATGCCAATATCTCGATGCTGCTAGATGTATTTATTGGTGGTGTCACCTTTACTGGCAGTATGGTTGCTTTTGCTAAACTGCAAGGTTTAATTAGTGGTTCGCCGATTACATTTCCCTTGCAGCAACCAATAAATATTTTGCTCCTGGTTGGCTTTGTAGTGGGCAGCGCCTACTTGATAGCTACACCAGAAAATTTGCCATTGTTCTTGGCACTGGTTGGTGTTTCTTTGCTGCTGGGTGTGCTGTTCGTCATTCCAATTGGCGGTGGTGATATGCCAGTAGTGATTTCGTTATTGAACTCGTTGTCTGGGATAGCTGCAAGTGCCGCTGGTTTTGTAGTAATGAACAATATGCTGATCATCGCTGGGGCGCTGGTGGGCGCGTCTGGGTTAATCCTGACTCAGATTATGTGTAAGGCGATGAACCGCTCCTTAGTTAGTGTGCTGTTTGGTGCTTTTGGCAAAGCTGGAGTTGCTGGCGGTAGTACCGGAACCCAAGGCGACAAAGCTGTCCGCAGCATTGATGCGGAAGAAGGAGCGATGATGTTAGGCTATGCCCGTTCTGTAGTGATTGTACCCGGATATGGTATGGCGGTAGCTCAGGCGCAGCATAGTGTGCGCGAATTGGGCGATCAGCTAGAACGCATGGGTGTAGAGGTAAAGTATGCAATTCATCCGGTTGCTGGACGGATGCCTGGACATATGAATGTGTTGTTGGCGGAAGCGAATGTGCCTTATCCGCAACTGTACGACATGGATGATATTAATCCGCAGTTTGATCAGACAGATGTGGCTTTGATTATTGGAGCAAACGATGTAGTTAACCCAGCTGCTCGTCATGATTCGGCTAGCCCGATTTATGGAATGCCAATTTTGGAGGTGGATAAAGCCAAGCAAACAATCGTGATTAAGCGCGGTATGAGTACGGGCTTTGCTGGTGTAGATAATGAGTTGTTCTACAAAGCTAAAACCACGATGCTGTTTGGCAGTGCTAAGGATGTAGTGGCAAAGCTAGTTTCAGAAGTGAAGCAACTGTAGGAATTACTGCAAAAGACATATAGACTTTCGCAGTTCAATAAATATTTATGTTAAATAGCTTGCTCCAGGGTTTGATGATCCTGAAGCAAGCTATTTATGTTTAGATTAGGCGTTACCGCACTTTTATTAATATTTTGGAGCAGCGAGGAAGCACTATTTTCGTCTAGCAGTTCGTTTAACAGAGCGCTTTTCTTGGTCTTGGCGACGGCGATCGCGCCAGTCTGCTAGTGTCAAATAAGCAATGCCACCCGTGACAGTTATCAGTAGCCCCAAGGCAACTATAGTCAGAACACTCAAAAATGAAGTTTCCACAATTCTTCTAAAGTCCGTTGCGACCCCAGACTACCATTGCAATTGACCACGTAAAAACAACCAGCAGCGAAACCCAACCTAGCGTCAAAATTTCCATAGCAGTGCGTTAAAACAAATTTACAAAACACTTCTAGAACTAATCATACCTTTAACTAACCCAGTTTTATATTCTGCTAATTTCCAGGATAGAGTTGTATGATTTGACACCAGTAGAACAAGTATTCTAATGCTTTGGTGTTCAGTGCGATCGCCCAGTACAAAGTAGCTATATGAATAGAAACAGTGCATTCTGAAGCTAAATACTTACTTATTATTGCCTGTCAGCGTAGCGTTCAGACGCTGGTTTACTGCCTGCGATCGCACTTCCTGGCACTGTATCTGTTGGAGTTGGTTCTGGAGTTTGATAAATGAATAGCTTCATAAATAACAGTAACTTTAGTCATAACTTTGGAAATCTTACCAAATCGCTTGACTATTGAGTTAACTAACCTGTGATTCGGTCATAAATGTCTTAGGATTTCGTCTCTAGCGCCTTTCGCGTCAGTAAATCTAGAACCCGTCCCCCTGGTACAAGGCTAATTGCAGTGTACCGATTAGCAAGGGCGATCGGAATAACTGCATTTTCGTAGAGGTCACACTCAAAGTGATTTATTAGCGTGATCGCGCGCGGTAAGTCTATATATCGCCAAGTTTCTGTCTTTGCTTGATGGAAATCTATATTAGAGTTGTCTTTCGAAGCGAAGGGATACGGAAGTGCAAAAACAAATGTCCTACCCGAAGGCGTTTTGTAGATAAAGTCTTGCCCATAGTAAGTCTCAACACCAAATCCTTTTTCAACCGGATCTCTTCCACAGATATATCTGTAGCGATAGTCATCATTGATGGAAAATATTCGGTTTCGTTGCACGTAACGTTCAATCAGATTAACGTGATCAACAACTTGACCTGTCTTTTGCAGCCCAATTATAAGTATTCGATCTTGACCAATGTTTGAAAGGCGCTTGTTGACTTCTGCAAGATAATCTGTGATTTATGCGTGTAACCAAGCAGCCGTACCAAAAATAGCAAGTGGTCTATCTATAAAGAAAGCTAGTGAACCGAGCGATATTAGTGAATTCTCAACCAGGTAGCGTATGTAGTGTATGGGAAGCAAGTGTTCAACTACCTGCATGAAGCGAGACATCACAGCTTCGTTTGATTGGTGCTCGTTGACTTCCTCCCAGAGACGAAGACAATCTGAGGGATAGACTTCAGCTTTGCAGTATGGGTTCGGGCAGTATTGCGCTCCTGGTATATCTTGAACCTCTATTGGACCTTGTTTACAAGTAGGACACTTGTGAATTTTGAGACGGTGAGGATCTTCTGTTCTCATATCACGTGGACGGCGTGAAGCTAAGTGAAATAGAGTAGTACGGAGGCTTGTTGCTGGATCACCTTGAGTTAATTGCGTTTTTGTGCTGTATAAATGGTTATCGACAACCGCACGAAAGCTGTCCCGAACAGTTGCTTTTCCCTTCCAACGAATATTGGCACTTGGCAAAGTGAAAGTGATTAAATCGTTATTGTTCTGAAGCTCTGCAACCCGAAATGGATCAACAAAACGCCCAACTCGGAGCGATCTGAATTTTGCCATATCAATTAGCACAGAGCTAACTTTGACATAGCCTATCTGGGTGCTTGGTAATCGTTCGTTGATGTTTGATGTATAGTTACTACCGTCAATTGCAATCACACGTTCTGGCAAATTGTTCTCATTAGATGTAGGCGGTTCCTTGAAAAGTGTATTTATAGCCTTACCCTCCTCCTCTGAAGGCGGCTTGAGATAGTCACAGTCTTCAAGAAACTGCGCGACTTCTGGGTTTTTGATAATATCAAAGTGGGATGCTTTATTAGCAAACTCTCCTTGATAAGGCATTACTCAATCTCTCCGAACTAAGATTTATAGTTACTCAATTGACACACATTTAACTAAAGTTTGGCTCTACATTAAAACTAAAAATTTACTGAATTGTCTTCCATTCACAGGCATTAACAAATTGAGACAAGTGCTTTACATTTAGCGTTGCAACTACAACAGTGTTTCCACCGCTCTGTAATAGTGTTGCTTGTGCCGCCAAAATGACATCACCATCTAGAGCTTCAGAACCTGCTGTTGGCTGCCCTGTTTGCCGTGCTATAGCCCAGAATTCAGCCGCCTTAAGCATTGTTTGTGTGTTTATAGGGATATAGGGGAGCCTATTTTTGAGTTCATCCAGCCGTTTCAGTCCCTTTAGTTTATTAGCACGTAGTAATTCACGACGAACCTCATAATCTGCGATTTCAGGTATCATCACGATGTTTTTTATCAGTAAAGATGCCAGCCATGATCTGCAAGCCTCACAGTCCGGTGAAGCTTTTGGATTCGTTACCATTCCCAGTGGACCAGAATCCAGAAGAACTATCTTACTCACAAAGGTAGCTCCTAAATAGAGGTACGGTCTTCAGAAAGTGTTTGGCTCAGATACTCCCAAGTTTCTTTCTGCTCCTGTTCATCTCCCTCTTCTGCCCACAATCTTAGTAATTGGATAGCAGCTTGATTATTCTGGCTTACTTTTTCTGCCTCGGCTTTATGTATTTGTGCTATTCGTTGTCTCTCTTGTTCAGGATCAAATTTGTCAATCTGAACCGGAACTACAAACGGACTAGAAAGAGTTTTGACACGTGCAAAGCCAACATCCTGCGCTCGAATTAAGGAACGGCTGAAGTCCTCAAAATCATAAAACTTCGCCAGCACCTTAATTTCATTCTCGTTATTTAAGTGGGTAACAAACCAGTTTTCAGTATTAGAAAGAATGTTTGGATGCACAGAGGAAACTTCCTGTGTTGCGTAGACTAGAGCAATTCGATACTTTGCTCCTTCCTTGGCTAGCCGTGGCCAAGTTTCGTGGAGTTTCATTTCCTTCCCAATTAAATTGTGAGCTTCCTCAATGTAGACAACGATATTTGGAGGAACTTTGTCATCAATAAATTTTTGCATTGAATGTTGAAAGATTTTATCAGCAATTTGCTTACTAACCTTCTCTCGAATTGTTAAATCTCCGACTGAAAGGTCAAGGATAATAATTTTCCCCTTCTCCAAAAACTCATACATTTCTTCAGCAACTTCTTTGTCACGACGCGGTGAGTGGAACTTTACTGCGTCAGTAAGAATTCGATATCCCGATATATAATTATTTGTCCCTTTACTTTTCTGGACAATCATATCAAGTAAGTTCTGAAGTGTATCATCTACCCAAGATTTTGATTTAGTAGAACTCGGTAGAGGATTTTCCTTTTCCTGATTCGCTTCACGTGCAGCCTCAAACCACTCTACTGCTTCTGGCAAAGACAAAATAGGGCCTGAGTTTCTTCCTGACTTCCACTCTGGAAATTTTTTATCTGCTTGCTGTTCGACCCTCTGCCGTACATATTGATTAGCAACTGAATTTGACCTTGTGATTTAATGCCAATTGGTTTAAAGCCTGCCCCTGTCATAGCAATACTTTTTTATAGGCATTACTCTTCTCCCATCTGCTATGTTCCTTCTTCTTAGGATTCCGGCTCATCTAGTGACATATTGACAAATGAACGAATATAGTCACTTCTTTCAATCAAACCTGCGTCTCAGCGTTCACGTTTAATGATACTGAAGCCCTCATTCAATTGCTCATAAAAAATTATTTCCTAGCTCTCTAAAACCTGTTGTCGGGAGCATCCGGTAGCGAACTGTATCATCTGGGTAAACATCAGCGATCATCTTTATCCTGCTGATTAGCATTCGCATATATTCTCCATTGATGTCATAAATAATTTGACCGATTTTGACATCACTTTCATCCAGCTACCCGCTTCACAACTGACCGTTAACTGTTTGACCATGTTCGTTTGCCAGTCCGCGTCATCCCCAGACCGCAGTGCGCCAGGTTAAAATCACTCGGCTGAATAGATACTGGAACTCTCGGCTCGTCATTGCGACGATGTAGCCGATCTGTTGATGTATAGCGAACTGTACCTATTTGAAATGACTGGATCTCTTTTTGAATACCGTTCCCGCACTTCTTCTCTGGCTTTCTCCAGGCGAATTAGATCAACATAGTTAACAATAATTTTCAGTGCATCTCCTCGTGGACGGTAAACATTGAGGCTGCTGCTGACGCGAAAGACTCTAAATCGCTACTCAAGCCAGAGTTGATTATCCGGCAATTGTAGAAAGTGCCAAGCACATGACATTCCAGACCGTGGAACTGCATTTGGTTGCGGGTAATATCGTCATAATCTCTTGTACCTACACTGCTATACATATCTGTCTGATCCTGAAAGCGATCATTCTTTGCTCTCACCAGATCATCATCTTGTGGAAGTTTAGCCGAACCAACAACACGCAGAAGAATAACTCACGTTCTTCTGTTGGAACGTGAAAACTTGGTCGGGTTGAATGAAGCAGCAATCAGAAAGCAGTTGTGCGGAATCCCTAAAGCCTTTGCTTTCCAGAGGTCGTTTGTCATCACGTAGGCTGCCGTAGTCAATCCTGTAAATCCGTTCTACAAAATTATCTTCTTCGGACAAGCTTCACAAGGGGGTCGCCCTTCACCATTTCACTAACAATGTTTTGTATCATTGGCATCTTCTAAGAGTAAATTCCTACTAATTAATTTGCTGGAAAACGGATAATTAAAAAGTTCACTTGTTGATCTAAGCTTTCTTTAGCTATGCCATTGTCCCAAATACAGGATTTGTTGTGCAAGCTTAACTTTCTGCTCGCTGCTAGGTTTCCAGAGGTTAGTTGCAGAGGGTAACCATCATTGGTTTGTAAGAACACCTCTTGTGCAGCGCACCTTCACGGAACTATTACTGACGTGCTGTGGCGCAAGTTCGGTTGAACTGGACTTCGCGTAACTTCGCTCTTTAACTCTTTCATTCAGGTCGCTCAAAATCCCGGGTCATCATCTTCCCGTGCAGCACGTCACGGAACGATGACCGGTTTCGACAAATAAATGCGCATACAACTGATCTGCCTTTCAAAAAATGAGTGGTGCGGATAAATGTGAAAAAATATTGTCTTTGGCGAAGTTACCCGCTGCGCGTTTGGCGCGAGAGAATCCATTATTCCAGTGTAAATTCCAAACAAATGCTACTCTGTCTTTAAGGGCTTCTGCCTGCCGTATGCGCTTAACAAGTGTCTCTCGTGGAAAACGGCAGTCAATCTTGTACTGAGATTTCTGTTGATATCCACCAATAGGACCAGCTCTAGCAAGAATTCCAGAAAAACTTGTTCGGTTTAAAAACAGGCACGCTAAGGCACGATCGCGTTTTTGCTTTGGTACTGCGGCTTTAAATTTGTACCACTGCTCAAGAGTAACTTCAATTGTCTCAACCTGATTGATAAGCCAGTCGGCATCAAAAAATACTGTTTCCCAGAAGGCTGCAATAAGCGGATCTAAATCAATTAGACCTATACGCTCAACCATGTTGTCGTTTAATAATTGCAATGCTACACTTGCTCCGCCTGCAAATGGTTCTACAAAAAGAACTGGATAGCATCTATTTAGGTTCAGGGTTTGTTTAATATAACCAGCAAACCTTCGCTTAGATCCAGGGTAGCGAAGTGGACTAACAATAGAAACCCTATCTCGCCCTAACACTGAATTATCTGTGGGCATACTGCATCTCGTATTTTTATACAGAGGTATGTCCCCCTAATGGCACGAGTGATCGCCAACCCTTAAACGGAGAAGGGGAGATTCGAACTCCCGGAAGCTTTCACTTCATCTGATTTCAAGTCAGACGCAATCGACCACTCTGCCACCTCTCCAACAGAAATCATACTATATTTTATCCTCTATGCAGGCTGCACCACCTGGCTAGGTTGCTGGTAAAGAATTTGCTCAGAGACCACTTTGGAGTCTTTGCCAACCCAGACTAGGGAAATTTGGGACACGACACCAGCTTCCAGGAATACAATCGAGAAATTGCGGCGGCGATCGCTTAGTGTTTCTGGAGGAGATTCGCTCCCATTCTGAATAATCCGAGGTACACTCGCCGCATTTAAATAAATCGTTCCTTCTGGACTAGCATAAACCGCCTTCCGCATTTGCTGGTAAGTATGCCGCAATTTATGGTGCATATGACCAAATGTGACTAGGGGAATTGTTTTACCATTGGCGCGAGTCTGCGCGATCGCGTCTGCTAAATCTGGATCGCCAAAGTCACCACCCAGCGGTTGCCAATCCTTGCCACAGGGGTCTTCCGCGCGATCGCCTAAACCCACTGGACCATTATGACCCAAAAAAATCACTGTTTCATATGCTGCACTGTCCGCCGCTGAAATAACTCGAGCTGTGGACTCCGCAAAACTTGTCACTCCAAACCGCTGTTGATAGAAATCGGCATTCTTCCACACTGATCCACCCCAGCTAAACGGACGACTACCCACTACAGTTAAATCCAATGCTGGAAAATCCAGCTTGCCATAACCTACATGGGTTTCCCCTAGCAAATCTAGCTGTTGCTGTACCCAGTCTTCTTTCTTACGGTTGTAAGGACACTTCTTCCGACCCCAATCTGTTGCAGTGTACCAAGCGTCGTGGTTTCCAAAAACCGCTGCTTTAGGAATATTGAGGGCGGCGATCGCGCGGACAACCTCTACCGACTCATTACCAAAATCCCCTACAAACAGCACCAAATCAACACCTAGCCGCTGGAGTGCAATGCCATCGTCTGCCTCCCATTGCTCGTGAATATCCCCTACAACAGCAATTTTAATCAGTTGTTCGTGATTTCTTTGACTGGTCATGCCACGTTCCTTGCTTCCTCCTCCAGCATAAGAAAGCACAGCCTATTTTGCACACAGCACCAGTTAACCTGTAAAGCGATTTCATTTCTAAACCAGTAAGTTTTGGTAGAAACTACTATAATTTTATAAGATAACTACCTTCAACTCCAAGCAACGGATAACTGTGTTTACGACTGCACTTGCCCAAAATAACCTTACTCAGACTGCTGAACCACCACTAGACTTATTTGCAGCGATTCAAGCCCTTAAACAAGAACTAAACGCGGTTATTCTAGCTCACTACTACCAAGAGCCAGATATCCAGGACATTGCTGACTATATTGGGGATTCACTAGGGCTTTCAAAGACAGCTGCTAACACAAATGCGGACGTTATTGTCTTTGCTGGTGTCCATTTCATGGCAGAGACAGCAAAAATACTTAATCCTAACAAACTAGTCCTTTTACCCGATTTGGCGGCAGGTTGCTCTTTAGCAGACAGTTGCCCTCCAAAAGCATTTGCGGCTTTTAAGGCTGCTCACCCGAATCATCTAGTTATTTCATATATTAACTGTACTGCCGAAATCAAGGCAATGAGCGATATCATCTGCACCAGTTCTAATGCTGTCCATATAGTAAGTCAGATTCCGAAAAACCAACCGATTATTTTTGCTCCAGATCGCAATTTGGGTAAGTACGTAATGGAGCAAACTGGGCGAGACTTAGTTTTGTGGCAAGGTAGCTGTATTGTACATGAAACTTTTTCAGAGAAAAAACTTGTGCAACTGAAGATTGAATACCCAGATGCACAGACAATCGCCCACCCTGAATGTGAGCCAGGTATATTAGCTCACGCTAACTATATTGGCTCTACTACTGCCTTACTCAAGTACTGTCAACAAAGCTCGGCAAGTGCTTTTATAGTAGCCACAGAGTCTGGTATCATTCACCAAATGCAAAAGGAGACTCCTCATAAACGATTCATTCCAGCACCGCCGATGAATACTTGCGCTTGTAATGAGTGTCCTTATATGCGTTTAAATACGCTGGAAAAACTCTATTGGGCAATGAAAAATCGTACTCCAGAAATTAAGCTTTCAGAACAGATGCGTTTAGCCGCGTTACAGCCAATTCAAAGGATGCTAGAAATGAGTGTTTAATGCTACTTACATTTAGGCATTCAGTTACATAAGTTTAAGTAATAACGCCCCTGTTGTCGAATACAACAAGGGCAAGGGAGGAATAATAGACCTGGCACCGAGCTATTTTCCCGTGGGGCTACCCCCAGAGTAT
>JAUJND010000082.1 GCA_030446505.1 Chroococcidiopsidaceae cyanobacterium YX2bin18
TGGGCAGTCTGTGTCGGCTTTTTTGCTGCCCTGTTTGGCGGTACGCCGACGCTAATTTCTGAGCCTACAGGACTGATGACCGTCGTGATGACGGCGATCGTGGCAAGTCTGACCGCCAATAATCCTGAAAACGGGTTGGCGATGGCATTTACTGTTGTCATGTTGGCGGGTTTGTTTCAAATCATCTTTGGCATTTTCAAGTTAGGCAAATACATCACGTTGATGTCCTATAGCGTCATTTCGGGCTTCATGTCGGGGATTGGCGTAATTCTAATTATTCTGCAAATTGCGCCTTTTTTGGGGCAGGCGGCTCCCAAGGGTGGTGTGTTGGGTACGGTGGCAGCGATTCCTCAGCTTTTGGCTAATGCTAATCTGCCAGAAGTGGTTTTAGGAGGCGTAACGCTTGCGATTATTTTCTTCATGCCCAAAAAGCTGAAGCGCCTGATACCGCCCCAGCTGGTCGCCCTGATTATCGGCACGATTATTTCCCTGACAATCTTTGGAAATACAGACATTCGCCGGATTGGAGATTTGGGTGAAATTCCGGTCGGTCTGCCGATTTTCCAAATGCCCATCTTTACGGCGGGTCAGCTGACGACGATGTTTGTCGATGGCGTGATGCTGGGGCTGCTGGGTTGCATTGACACCCTCTTAACGGCGGTGATTGCCGATAGTCTTACCCGCACCGAGCACAAGTCCGATAAGGAACTGATTGGTCAGGGCATTGGTAATATTGTGTCGGGCATCTGCGGTGGCTTGCCCGGTGCGGGAGCCACGATGGGAACGGTGGTGAATATTCAGACGGGCGCAACATCTGCTGTTTCCGGGATAACCCGCGCGTTGCTGTTGCTGGTGGTGGTGCTGGGGGCTGCCCGATATACGCAACCGATTCCGATGGCAGTGCTGGCAGGAATTGCCCTTAAGGTGGGGATTGACATTTTGGACTGGAGCTTCTTGAAGCGATCGCACAAAGTGTCCGTCAAGGGTTCGTTAATCATGTACGGAGTGTTGCTGCTGACAGTGTTTGTCGATTTGATTGTGGCGGTAGGTGTTGGGGTTTTTATTGCCAACATTCTGACCATCGAACGGTTGAGCAACCTGCAATCTAGAGAAGTCAAGCTGATTACGGACACGGATGACGATGTGCGGTTGAGTGACGAAGACAAGCAGCTTTTGGAAAAAGGCGCAGGGCGAGTGCTGCTATTTTACTTGAGTGGGCCGATGATTTTTGGCTTGTCGAAGGCGATCGCCCGTGAACACAATGCCATGAAAGATGCCGATGCGCTGGTGATGGATCTAACTGATGTACCCCTGCTGGGGGTGACGGCTTCGCTGGCAATCGAAAATGCGATTCGGGATGCCCACGACAAGGGGCTTGCGATTTATATTGTTGGAGCCAGTACCAAAATCCAGAGCCGCTTAGAGCGTCTCGGTTTATTTAACATGGTAACGGCTGCACACATTCTGTCCAACCGCACCGAAGCTCTGCGTCAAGCCGTTGACCATACGTATAGTAAAAGCGTTACCGTCTGATTGGCATTGCTGGTAAGGACTCACATCTGTGTATCCTACATTCAATTCCGTTTGAAACTGTCTCTTACAGAAATCCTTGACCCATGTTTTTTATCCCTGCGATCGCTCCTCTATCCCAACTTCCATTTCTAATCCCTCCTCCCCTGCTAGCAACGGCTGAAGCCGAAAACGCTCCGCTCGTATTGTCTGGTGTGCTACTGAGTCTAGTGGTGATCTACCTTGCTAGTAAACTGGGCGCTGAGGTGTCTAAGCGGTTGGATTTTCCCCCAGTTTTGGGAGAACTGGTCGCCGGAGTCATTGTCGGTGTGTCTGCTCTGCATTTGGTGATTTTTCCCGAAAGTGGGCTGCAAGCTTCTGATTCCGTTGTAATGTCCACGCTGCAATGGCTCAACGGACTAAAGCCAGACGTATTAACCAGCGTATTCCAGTCCCAGAGCGAAGTGATTTCCGTCCTGGCAGAACTGGGCGTGATCATTCTGCTGTTTGAAATTGGGCTGGAATCAGATCTGCGCCAGTTGCAGGAAGTCGGCTCTCAGGCAGTATTCGTTGCCTGCGTTGGGGTGGCTGTTCCCTTTGCGGCGGGTACGGTGGGGCTGATGATGCTGTTCAATGTTTCGGCAATTCCGGCGATTTTTGCGGGGGCAGCTTTGACGGCAACCAGTATCGGCATCACCTCCAAAGTATTGTCTGAACTAGGCCGGCTCAAGTCGAAGGAAGGGCAGATTATTGTCGGCGCAGCAGTGATTGATGATGTGCTAGGAATCATCGTGCTAGCAGTAGTTGCCAGTTTAGCCAAAACAGGTGAAATTGATGTAAAGAATGTGATTTACCTGATTGTTAGCGCAACAGCGTTTCTGATCGGTTCGGTCTTGTTGGGTGGCATCTTCAACAAGACCTTTGTTGCCCTTGTAGATAAGCTCAAAACCCGTGGCAATATTGTAATTCCGGCATTTATCTTTGCTTTCTTCATGGCGTTTTTGGGCAATGCAATTCACCTGGAAGCCATTTTGGGTGCCTTCGCCGCAGGGTTGGTCTTAGACGAAACCGATGCCCGGAGCGAGTTGGATGAACTGGTGAAACCGATCGCCGATCTGCTGGTTCCCATCTTCTTTGTCACCGTTGGTGCCAGGGCAGATTTAAGCGTCCTCAATCCGGCAGCCCCCGAAAACCGCTCTGGCTTGGTGATTGCCGTGTTTTTGATTGCCGTAGCGATCGTTGGTAAGGTCGTCACAGGTTGGGCGGTCTTTGGTCAACCGGGGATTAATCGACTGGCGATCGGGGTGGGCATGATTCCGCGAGGTGAGGTGGGGCTGGTGTTTGCAGGCATTGGTTCCGCTAGTGGCGTACTCGACAAACCACTGGAAGCTGCGATCATCATCATGGTGATTCTGACCACCTTCCTCGCACCACCCTTCCTCCGGGTCGCTTTTGGACAGTCCGAGGAGCCACCTACCAGTGGAGAACCCTCACTGGAAGCAGCAGTAGTGAATAAAGCTTAGATAAGAAAGTGGGAGGGTAAGTGTTAGAAGCGTGTGTCTTTGCAACTATTCTGTGCGGATTTTTTGGCATCATCTTTAAGAAAAATTTGGTGATGAAAATCATCTCAATGGATGTCATGAGTACAGGGGTGATTGCCTATTACGTGCTGATCGCATCGCGGGATGGCTTGTTTACTCCGATTCTTTCAAATGCCAATAGAGGGAATTATGCCGATCCAGTACCCCAGGCGGTGATTTTGACGGCGATCGTCATCGGCTTTTCGATTCAGGCACTGATGCTAGTTGGGGTGATGAAATTGGCACGGGATAATCCGACGCTAGAGACCAGCGAGATCGAGCAGAATAACACGCCATGAGTACCCTGACGATTATCTGGATCGCCTTACCGTTTTTTGTCGGGTTTATCAGTTATTTGCTTCCCCGATTTGATCGCATCTTCTCATTGGGGGTAGCGATCGCCTCAACGGGCTATGCGCTGTGGCTGTATACGCAACCACCGCTAAAATTGCAATTACTGGATAACTTTGGTGTTACCTTACTGCTGGATCCCCTGAGCGGCTTCTTTATCCTAACGAATGGGCTGGTGACGGCAGCCGTGATTCTCTACTGCTGGAACAGTGGTAAGACTGCTTTCTTTTATATGCAGACCATCATTCTGAATGGTAGCGTTAATGCCGCGTTTGCCTGTACCGATTTCATCAGTCTGTACGTGGCATTAGAGGTAATCAGTATTGCGGCGTTTCTGTTGATTGCCTATCCTCGAACGGATCGAGCAATCTGGGTTAGCTTGCGCTATCTCTTTACCAGCAACGTTGCCATGTTGTTTTACCTAGTGGGCGCAGTGCTGGTTTACAAAGCCAGCCATTCCTTTGCGTTTGCCGGATTACGCGAGTCACCCCCAGAAGCACTGGCTTTGATCTTTTTGGGACTACTGGTGAAAGGGGGAATTTTTGTATCAGGATTATGGCTGCCGTTAACCCATTCTGAATCGGAAACGCCCGTATCGGCAATGCTGTCGGGTGCTGTTGTCAAAGCGGGGGTTTTGCCACTGGTGCGCTGCGCCTTGCTAGTCCCGGAGGTTGATCCTTTAATCAGAGGTTTGGGAGTAGGGACAGCATTGCTGGGCGTGGGTTATGCCGTCTTTGAGAAAGACACGAAACGGATGCTGGCGTTTCACACAGTTTCGCAGTTGGGCTTTATTCTCGCAGCACCGGAAGTCGGTGGATTCTATGCCCTGACGCACGGGTTAGTCAAATCGGCACTGTTTCTAATCGCAGGAGTTCTCCCCAGTCGCAACCTGAAGGAACTGCAACACCAGCCCATCCATACGCCGATCTGGATTGCCCTAGTGATTGCTAGTTTCTCAATCTCAGGGTTTCCCCTGCTGTCAGGCTTTGGGGCGAAGGTGTTGACGATGAAAAGTCTGTTGCCTTGGCAGGTGATTGGCATGAACACTGCGGCACTGGGAACGGCAATCTCCTTTGCCAAACTCATTTTTCTGCCCCATCAAAAACAGGAAAAACAAGGGAAAATTCAGCCTGGTTTTTGGGCAGCGATCGCCCTGCTCATCGGTGGGCTATTTCTAGCAAATATAGCGTATTACGAAGCGTACAGTTTCGAGAATATTATTAAACCTCTGGCAACGATCGCCCTGGGTTGGTTGGCATATTTTTTGATTTTTCGACAAACCACTGTCAAACTGCCACGTCTATTGGAGCAATTTGATCACCTGATCGGAGTGATGAGTTTGATGTTGATTCTACTCTTCTGGATGGTGCTGGCATGAGCAGATATCTCAATCTCATCCTGCGACTAGCCATCTGGTTTTTGCTCACCGCTAATCTAAGTGTGGCAAATATCATCATCGGTATTTGTGTCGCCCTGCTGTTGCCGCACAGCCGGACTTCCTTCGGTGCCTTGAGGGATTGGCTGCGGGTGCTGTGGAAAATAATTGTGGCGATTCCCCAGGCGTATCTAGAAGCATTTGAACTGATGTTCCGTCCCCATACGCAGGAAGAAATCGTGATGGAACGAGTCAAACCGAGGCGATCGGCGGGACTAATCTTCCTGGATATCTTTCTGATCACGTTTACACCCAAAACCATTGTCTTGAAGTACCACGAAGATGGCTGGTACGAAGTTCATCGGGTGAGGCGGGGGAGAAAGCGATGAATGTGATCCTAATTGCGATGATTCTGGCGTTGCTTATTCCTATCTATGAGGCTTGGTAGGATGAAGATATCTGGCAGAAAATGTTGGCATTTACCAGTATTGCCACCAAAACATCTGTGGTGATTCTGGTTGTCTCTGTTCTGCGCGGCGATTGGATGATTGGAGTCGTTGGGGTGATCGTCCTGAGTGTGGGAAATGCCGGATTAATGTTGCTGGCATATGTGATTAAACGGATGAATGAACAATGATCAATATCCTCAGCTACCTCTGCATCAGCGTGGGAATTGTCTTCTGGTTTTGGGGAACCTTTCCCCTACTAGGTCAGCGATCGCTCCTCTTCAAACTGCACAGCCTTTCAGTTGCCGACACTCTCGGTTCAATGAGCATCATCTTCGGACTGCTCCTGAAGATTCCCAGTCAATGGTCGTTGCTCGTCCTGGCGCTGATTTCCCTGGCAATCTGGAATACGGTGCTGGGGTACGTGCTGGCATACTGTTCCAGCAGTGGAGGAAATGATGGACGATAGCTACATCTATTTCATCGTCGCTCTGCTGCCCCTAGCAGCGGTGATGCTCACCGTCCAGGTTAACCCCTACAATGCCCTGGTGATTCGCGGTATTTTGGGAGCGATCGCAGCTCTGGTCTATGCCGTTTTGGGAGCGGCAGATGTGGCATTAACCGAGGCATTGGTGGGAACCATGCTGGCGACCACGCTCTACGCGGTGGCGGTGCGTTCATCGCTAGTGATGCGGATTGGTGTCCTCAAAGATGAATTGAGTGAGACAAACGATCTACATCCTTTCGCCCAGCTGATCGCTGAAGTGCGAACAATTGCCAGCAAATATCATCTGCGGCTGGAACTGCTCCCGTATCACGATCCACAGTCCTTAGAGCAAGCATTGATGGAAAAAGAAGTTCATGCTACCTGTATGGAGCGAGCACAACCGGACATTCAAGATTCCGCAGAGCTTAAGTCCGAACCGCAACCCTATCACACGGCAATCCGCATCCGCCGCCTCTACAACATCCTGCAAACCGAACTGACATCATCCGCCACCCGCCTGACCTACATCTCAGTACCAGATTCAGGAGAAAAGCATTAAGTGAAATGGCTCTACATTGCAGCAGGCATCGCCCTGTTCATCAAATTCCTGATTGTACCCAACCCGATCGCAGAGGTTCCCGATCTGTTGATCGTGGAAGCCGTTGTGCAGGATAGCGGTGTGCCCAATGCGGTGTCGGGCATCATTTTCAGAAATCGGCTGTATGACACAATCTTTGAAGTCATCGTGTTTACGATCGCCATCATGGGTACTCAATTTCTGCTGGCGAACGAGCGACCCTTCTGCAGTATTTATCGGTTCACCGATCAACCCTCGATCATACTGGCACAACTAGGCGCAACCATTGCCGCGATCATTGGGGTCGAACTGGCAATTCGGGGGCATCTCAGTCCGGGGGGTGGGTTTGCAGCAGGAGTCGCAGGCGGAACCGCGATCGGACTGATCGCGATCACCTCCTCTTCAGAGTGGATGGAGTCAATTTACCAACGCTGGCACGCCGCCTCCTGGGAAAAGGTTTCAGTCCTGGTGTTCATCGTGCTAGCAGTGATCACGCTGGTCGGCATTGAATTACCTCACGGTGAGTTGGGTGAACTGATTAGCGGCGGGATTGTTCCCATCCTCAATATGCTGGTGGCGATCAAAGTCGCTTTAAGCTCATGGACAGTGATTTTAGTGTTTATTCGCTATCGAGGATTGTTGTAGAAAGAAGGGCAAAACCAGACCTTTGCGATCGCCTATAAGACACGCGGCAGCGGTACTCCGGTTCTGCTAGTGCCGTTACTAGGGTGCTTGACGTTATACCTATGTCCTTCACACCTAACAGGAGCAATATAAACATCTGCACCAAACTGCTCGCTCAACTGCGTTCGCAGTTCACCCAGCATTGATTCAACCCGTGCCAATAGCTCCGCCACACCCAAAGACTCAAGGGATTGAGGATAGCCGCGAGCCATCAACTACAGCTAGGTTAAATTATTTGCTTTCTCAACTGCTTCTTTTAACTCTTCAAAGGTAATACTACCGTCTTCGTCTAAATCATACTGTACTAGTAACTCCTGGGGGCTACCGGTATTTGTTTCTGCTGAGATGACTGCACTTAAGCCGGGACTTAAAAAAAGCTCATTAATGGAGACTTTGCCGTCTTGATCGCGATCTAAGGTATTAAAAAGAGATTGAAGCTCTTGCTCAGTTGCCATAAGTTTCTATCTGAATTAATTTTTCAACTTAATATCTCATTAATATTTCAAAATTAAACAAACTTATATCCTTAGACGTAGAAACAGGTATAGCTGGGGCTTAGATCAGGTGTAGGCTGTGACACAGGGTGGCATCGTCAACTTAACCCAAAGGTAAAATAGTCGTACTGGTTCCACTCAGTTCACGCTCCCTGACCCATGTACTTCCGTCATCGATTCCCCGGCGAAATTATTAGCTAATGTGTTTGGCTCTACTACACCTTTCCCTTGAGCTACTGGGATATCGAAAAAATGATGTTGTACCGGGGGATTGAGGTGACCTATGAAACGATTCGGGAATGGTGCGAGAAATTCGGACAGCAGTATGCCAATCAGCTTCATCGTAAACGCCCATTCATCGCCGATAAATGGCACCTTGATGAGGTCGTGGTAACGATCAAAAAACAGCAATACTATTTGTGGCAGGCAGTGGATGCGGAGGGAAACGTACTGGATGTCCTGCTGCAACGACAGCGGGACACGAAGGCGGCAAAGCGGTTTTTGGGCAAGCTCCTGAAGCAGCAAGGCTTTGTTCCACGGGTGATCGTGACAGATAAACTCAAGAGCTACCAAGCCGCCAAAAACCAGATGCTCAAGAGTGTGGAGCATCAGCAACACAAGCGATTGAATAATCGAGCGGAGAACTCGCATCAACCCACTTGAACGCGAGAGCGACGCATACAGAAGTTTAAGTCACCCGAGTTAGCTCCCTATGCCCCAGAACAAAATCCGGTTGAAGATATCGGGTTGCAAGCCAAGCAGTTTATTCGTAAGTTCTACTTGCTGTGCAAATCCTTCAACGCTGTGAAGTATCTGTTTGAGTTCGTCACTCAGCAGCAAATTTTCACCTTTGCAAAGGCATTCATGTACGATCCCTGTTCATTACCTATTTAGGATTACTGTATCTGCAAAAGAATATTGCCAAGAGATGCGCCAACGATTTGAAAGTTGGTGTGAATTGACCAGGACCCAGATGGCTGCTTAATTCTGCCCATTACTCTTCTCCAATGAGAAATAGTATCTTTTTGGATTACAGCTAAGTTAACTTAACAATGCCTGTCCAAGTATTTTGTTAAGATTCTGTTGAAGCTGTCTTTTGATTGTCTCTACTTCTTGCAAACAACTGCGACACAATTCAAGGCGATGTAAATCAGTTTCTAGTGCTTCTATTTCAGGTTGTGTTGCCAAAAATTCTCTAATTGCAATAATTCTCAGCTATTGATAATCACATTCTGTATGCAGCGTCTTGAGAAATCTTTAAACACTAAGTGTGGAACTTGATCGTCAACAGTTACAGGTTCTTGCAATTGAGAAAATTTTTGCAACACAACCATAAATATCGCCTACATTTAGAAACATGGATAAAACCGTCTCCCAACTGCCAGCTCGCTTGGATCATTATCACCACCAGGTCAAAACAATTATCCTTGCACGCCAGAATCCGATCACAGGTTTACTACCTGCTAGTACCGCGATTACTGCTCACGGCGATTATACAGATGCTTGGGTGCGAGACAACGTTTACAGTATTCTGGCTGTTTGGGGTTTGGCACTGGCCTACCGCAAAATTGATGCCGATGCAGGACGCACTTATGAGCTAGAGTCCAGCGTCGTTAAGTTGATGCGCGGATTACTGTTTGCGATGATGCGACAGGCTGACAAAGTAGAGCAGTTCAAACACAGTCAGTTACACCAGAATGCTTTACACGCCAAGTACAATACGCAGACTGGTGATATTGTTGTCGGCGAGGGCGACTGGGGCCACTTACAACTGGATGCGACCGCGTTGTGGCGGGGGGTAGTAGCGCAAATAACTGCTTCAGGGTTACACATCATCTACACAATAGATGAAGTCAACTTCGTTCAAAATTTGGTTTATTACATTGGTAGGGCTTATCGAACGCCAGACTATGGCATTTGGGAGCGGGGGAACAAGATTAATCATGGAAATTCCGAGTTAAACGCCAGTTCGGTGGGAATGTCAAAAGCTGCACTGGAGGCAATTAACGGACTAGATTTGTTCGGTGTCCGTGGTAGTCAAGCCTCCGTTATCCATGTTCTACCGGACGAAATTGCCCGCGCCCGAATTACGCTTGAAAATTTGTTACCCAGAGAATCTAGCTCTAAAGAAATTGATGCCGCCCTTTTGAGTGTGATTAGTTTTCCGGCGTTTGCTGTTGAAGATATTCAGTTAATCGTTCGCACCAGAAATGATATTATTAACAAACTCCAAGGTTGCTACGGCTGCAAACGTTTTTACGCGATGGTCATCAAACAGTTCTGGAAGATACGCAACGCTTGCACTACGAGCCTTGGGAACTAAAACAGTTTGAGCATATTGAGTCTGAGTGGCCTTTATTTTTTACATATCTGCTGTTGGATGGGATCTTTCGCAGAGATCCAGAGCAAGTCAAATACTATCAACAGCGCTTAGAGCCTTTACTCGTTGAGCAGGATGGGTTACTCCTACTGCCAGAACTTTACTACGTTCCAGCCGAAAATATAGAGGCAGAAAAGCAAGATCCTCACACTCGTTTGCGCTTACCTAACGAAAATATCCCCCTAGTATGGGCGCAAGGTTTGTATTTGCTCAGTCAAATGCTAGGCGAAGGGTTATTGTCGGTTGGGGATATTGATCCGCTGGGGCGGCATTTGTGTAGGTCGCGATCGCGACCCACTAGTACAAATCGCGCTGTTGGCAGAGGATGAGGATCTACAGGCAAAACTAGAAGTTTATGGCATTGAGACGCAAACACCCCAGCAGGTAGAGCCGATTCAAGTGCGTCAAGCCGATGAGCTGTCAGCGGTTTTTACTCAAATTGGGCGCAACGACAAGCTAAGACTGACTGGTCGTCCAGGGCGACGGCTGCGGAGTCTAATCACATCCAGAATGTTCTGAATCCATGGCGAAACAATTGTTTTTCTACCATCTTTTTTAGACTTACAGCAGTTTTACTTAACACTCGACTACCATTTTCTGGTAGATCAGTTTAAAAGTGAATTAGCCTATATCCAGCACCATTGGCGCGAGTTGGGTCGCCCTACGCTGACTTTAAGGTTGACTCATACGATGCTAGAGACGGGTAGTGAAGCATTGCTGGAATTGATGCAGGAACTTAAAGATGGTGTTTGTAACAGTGTGCAGGTGAAACTGGGGCGGCTGAATCAGCTAATGTTAACGGCGGCGACAGAGCGGATCGGTTTTCTGCAAGATTTTGAATTTTCTCAATCACCGCTTAAAGATGCTACGCCTAGGCAGTACTACTTAGCTTGCACGAACGAGAAAACAGGCTATTAGACTATACCCAAGAATTTCGTTTTGGAGTGTGAAACCAACCTAGAACTATTGCTTGCTCAGTTACAAGGTTCTGAGAATATCTATGAGCAGATTGAGTTGTTGCAGACTTTGAAACGCTTGCAAGGACTGGAATTTGACACGGGTTTTGGTGTATGGCAAGTCACGGTTGCAGATTTACTGGATGAAGTCTACAACAAGGCGGGGAATTTGGGTATTTGGGCGGTAGTAAGGCGGGCAGTTGGGTTGCGACAAATGATCGATATTGGGTTATCAGATCAGTGACTAAAATACTGGTGCGTGGCAAGCAGATTGCTGTAGGTAAGTCTTATAGTGAAGCTTCGCTGATATCACGCCCGATGTCTAACAACGAAATCATTGAAAAAATTGCTCAGTTTTGTGGGGAGGATATTCGCGATCGCGTCCTAACTCAAGAGATCATGATTTATTGCGGGTTGCTAATCCAAGCGGAACAGGAGCTATTTAATGGTTTATTAACACTGAGGGTAGGTTATTTAATTCTCTTGATTACCAGTGAATTGGCACGCAGATTGGGTGTAACTCAAGATGAAGCTTATGAATACTTGATGCAACTGTCGCCATTTGAAGTAAAAACACTGCTTCGTCAGGTATTAATTGGTTATGAGGGAATGAATCAGCTATTGCGCCAGCAAGAATCTCTACACATCAAACAAAAAGAGAGAGATATTGATTGGCTAGTGCTACCAGAAGTACAAGATGCAGATTTTTTGCCAGATGGAGGTTGGCAGCAGCAGCGGCAATGGAATGGCTCCATGAATCGCGTTCCTAAAGACTTTTTCCAGTGTGTTTGGCAATTACTGAAACACTGCCAGGGTGTAGTAATCGGCGATAAACTAGAGCGTCGCAATCGCTTGGGTAGCGATTTGATGTTGTCAATGACACCAGGGGAAAAGAATTTTGCTCTAAAAATTGAGCATTTACTAAACAAAATTGAAGCTCCTGAATACAGACAACTTAACGTTGAAACGTTAATGGAACTAGCAGTGATCGCTGATCGTAACCCCAACCTTCAGATCGAAGAATACATTGTATTAGATGTACTAATTGGTCATGCAGTACGGCTGGCATGGCTAGAAAGCTTCCCGGAACGGGTAGACCGCTACGATGAATACAAAGCTGCCGCTTGGCGCTCGTTCTACAACGCCTCTCCTAGAGAGTGCGCTACTTATATCGTCAAAGCTTTCCGCTTCCTGACACAGTTTGGTCAACCTAATGGTGCTTAAAGGGCGGGTGGTGTTCTCAATCTGTTATTTGGCGTTGCTGAATATCAAATGATAAATGTTGTAAGATAGAAGTATGAATTGTCCAAATTGTAACAGCACCTCTGTACAGAGAAACGGTCATCGCCGAGGTTCGCAGTGTTACCGATGTAAGACCTGTGGTCGCCAGTTTTTGGAATCTTACAAGGACTGGAAGTACCCAGATGCAGTGAAGCAATTGTGATTGAAGATGTACCTAAATAGAATGGGTCTAAGAGCCATCGAACGGGCAACAGAAATTCACCATACAACAGTAATGCATTGGATTTGGGAAGCTGCGGTCACCTTACCTAATGCCCCACAAGTGGAGGAGATACCTTAGGTTACAGAGTTAGACGAATTACAGACTTTTGTCGGCAGTGAACAGAGCAAATACTGACGCTCGGAGTGCGGTCAACCATTGGCAACCAGCTATTTTAGGGTTATGTTGCAAAAAATGGTAAGTCGAACTAATCCCACTAAAGAAAATAATTCTGCCTGCCGTTAATGAATTCTAAATCCCCTTCAAATGGCGGCATTATCAGTCCGAAATCATCCTGTGGTGTGTGCGTTGGTATTGCAGTTACCCGCTTAGCTATCGCCAAGTAGCAGAGATGGTAAACGAACGGCGACTGGGTATGCACCACACAACAGTGTTTCGTTGGGTGCAAGAGTATGGATCAGAAATAGACAAGCGCTGCCGTCCACATTTGAAGCCAACTAACGATTCATGGCGAGTTGACGAGACTTACATCAAGGTCAAAGGCGAGTGGAAATATCTCTATCGAGCTGTAGATTCAACTGGGAAGACACTGGACTTTTTAATAACAGCCAAGCGGGATGCAGCAGCGGCAAAACGGTTCTTCCGCAAAGCACTGAAAGCGGCTCACAATCAAGAACCGCGAGTTATTACTGTAGACAAAAATGCTGCTTACCCCAAAGCCATCGACGAACTTAAACAGAAAAAAGAGTTGCCCCAGCAAGTGAAATTACGACAGGAAAAGTATCTGAATAACATTGTCGAACAGGATCATCGAGGGATAAAACGATTAGTCAAACCAGGGATGGAATTTAGGTCATTCAATACGGCAAGGCGAACGTTGAAGGGATATGAAATGATGAACATGATTCGTAAAGGACAGATTGAAAAAGTTGAGAGAGGAACCGTCAAAAAACGGATCAAATTCATCAACCAAATTTTTGGAGTGGCTGCATAACCAACTTCCTTTCTAGGGGTTTTTCTGTCTTCAAAAGTTTTTGCAACACAACCGAATTTGGTGGTAGATATGAAAGCTGATGGTGGCGATCACGCTTTGTTCTCTTTTTAGACCTAGCGCATGGAATCTTACCCAGAATTTCTGACTTCTGACTTATTAACTTTGCAGAACTGACAACCAAATGCACGAAGCTCGTTAAAGATTGCGATAGACCTCATCATTGTTGCGCTTGCCAACCCTGAAAACATCTACAAATTTTAATTCCAAATCGATAGTGTACAGAATCCTATACTCTCCAGAATCAACACGAAAGCCACCAGGATAACCTTTTAGCTGTTTACAATCTTGAGGTTTAGGATTTCCTTGCAGGGAGAAGATTTTCTGGCGTTGCTGAATCAAGATATGAAACGATAAGGAACTGGAACATCCCAGAATTGGAGATAGTGAATTAACAAACGAATAGAGTGTCTCAGCATTTGTTTTGATTTTGAGTAACGTAAAGTTTTACGATGCAGTCGGGCTAAGTAATGCCGTAGGCGAGTATTTTCTCCCTCCACCCTTGTCATATAGGTCTTGCTGATAATGTGATCTGCGTTAGGAATCAAACTAGAATAGACTTTCCAGCCATCTGTAACGTAAAAATAACATTGCCATTTGCTAACACTGTCCCAACGGTTGAAAAGTTTGGACACTATGGTCGCCCAAAACCCACCCGATAATCCCTTGTTTAAGTGATCTACTGCTGTCCACAGCCAGATTTTATTTTTTTGACCCAACAAAAGTTTCCAATTCATCCAACTCTCTCCTACTTGTGGAGTTGTCTGTGGGTCATAGGCATCTGGGAGAAGTTCCCCCCTATTTGTCTTACCCAAGTAATTATGGTGGTATGGTGTACTTCTTTTCACCCTCTCAATCGCACGCAAACCCATACCATTGACGTACATTTTCAAACATCTCTCGCTTGAACTCGTCGGAATAACCTTGATGTGAATTATAGTCGGTGATAAATTGGCGTGAGCAGTTCACACAGATATAGTTTGTTTGCCTCTGTTTTTACCGTTTTTACGGATATGTTTAGATTTACACTCAGACATTGCATCAAAATCATTCTCAATTCATATCTTAATTATGCAACGCCGATTTTCTTTGCTACTTGAGCAAACTGCTTAGTTTGCAAGTCTAACAAAATCTTTTTCTGCCGTTTTAGCAATCCTTAAAGCATAGCGCTCACGCGGCTTTTCTAATTCATCACTCATTCGACACGGTTAGCAATAATTGACTCTAAGGTGACGAAGCCCTCATTCTCTTGTACAGCATGACGTAACAGTGCAGAGTCAAGCGCATCCTCAAGCGCTTGGAGGCGATTGAGATCCTCCATACTGATGAGCGCAGCAACAGGCTTTCCATGCCGCTCAATCAAAATGCGTTCCTGACCATAACCAACACGGTTCAGCAACTCTGGAAAATTGTTTCGAGCCTCACTCACAGTCGTGCTAGTCATAATTCTGCTCTCATACGTGTCACAGTCTTTAGTTAACTATAACTAATCATCCAATATTTTGTACGATTTATTCAATTTGTACAAAATATCAGTAAGTATTTATAACTACCAGCTAATCATCATCCTCCCCGATCGCCTGCAAATAAGCCTTAGCAGCAGCTTGTTTCAGTGCTCTTTGAGTGTAACGTCCGTAGACTTTATCACTCTTAATCCCCATCAACTCCTTGCCATACAACGGGTCTGTGACCTTTGCGAGTAATGCTCGTACCAAAATCGTGTCGAAAGCGGTGAGGTTCGATATCGTCTACAGAAGCGATCGCCTCCCAACTTCTTCACCATCTTGTACAGTCCCTTATAACCCAATCGCTCTCCTCGATGCTTGGGATCTTGGCACAGAAACATGGGACTATCAGGAGTTGTGTCAAAAGCCCCACCTATCTGCCGCCGCTACTCTAGATATGCCTCTAAATGCCGTTTTGCCTCACGACTTAAAGGTATTTCACTGACGTTCTGCCCTTTAGAGCGATGAACAGTTAGTCTTTTGCTATTCCAGTGGTTGACGAGAACTACGACTAACTGCGCCAGTCCGCTCAAACAAAATTGTTTTACTGCTTTGCTACTTACAATTTGTCAGAGCTTCAATATCTGCCGATACAATCTTCTCCAGGTTGCCGTGTAATCTTTTCGATGTCCCAATTCCACCAAGCTACTTCAAGTAATGAGCGGATCACTTCATCATCAAATCGCTGACGAATACACTTGGCTGGATTTCCCCAAAAATTGTATAGGCGGGACATCACTCACCACTACTGATTTTGCTACAATGATCGCTCCGTCTCCCACATATACCCCCGGCATAATCACTACTTCATAACCAATTCAGACATCGTTTCCAATTACCGTATTGCCTTTGTACGGCAGTTCTTCAGTTTGAGGGTTAACTTTCTCCCAGCCATTGCTGAATATCTGATGGATATGTCGAAAACCCATCCAACTTGTGATTTGCACCATTCATGACGAACTTTACCCCTCTGGGCCAAAGCGCAGAATTTCCCAATGATTAGCTGATCGCCGATGAAGGGGAAGTGGTACAGGACATTACGCTCAAAGTCTTCCGAATCTTCTGGATCGTCGTAATAGGTATAATCTCCAATAATGATATTGGGATTCGATACAGTATTCTGAATAAAGCAGATTTGCGGGAAACCCTTTCATTGGATGCTTATCTTTCGGGTCGGCTCCGTACAAAATAGTTTCTAGCTTTTATAAATGCCTTGTCTGTGTATCCTAACGTAGGATGGGTTGATTTGAGATCTCAGTCATATTTTAGGTAGAGATAATTTCTTGCTGTTTATATCCGCTTCTTAGTGGAAATTAGTTTAAACAAACGGCGGGCTTTGTTGCATGAATCAATAAAAGCGAGTTGTTCCCTGTTGTAAAGTGATAAATTAGCGCTCTACTTTGTAGGTATCAGGATTGCTCACTTGAATCATGCGGTTAAGCACTGCACACTGAAGGAATAACTCTACTGCCTGTTGCTCAAAGCAGCGTCGTCGTAGCTTGCCACCAAAGAGACTTTTAAGACGAAAGATAGTGTTTTCAACGATTGAGCGCCTGTGGTAGTTGCTCTGGCGTTGCCACTTAGCTCGTCCGATTTGATGAATGCGTCGGAGATTTTCATCCCTTGAGTATGAGTGAGCATGACAATCAAGTTGTTTTTGGATACGCGCTCCTTGACGTGGTGGAATAGCAGCCTGCGCTTGCTTGTCGGCAATGGCATCATAGCAGGAGCGTTGGTCGTAAGCTCCATCTGCACTTACTTGTTCAATCTCATCAACAATATTTTGAAGTAACTCTGGCAGTGCTGCACCATCACTAACATTATTCGTGCTAGCCATCGCAGTCAGTATTTCCCCTGTTGCTTCATCAACTCCCAGGTGCAGTTTCCTCCATGTTCGCCGCTGTGCGCTACCATGCTGTCTTACTTGCCACTCTCCTTCCCGTACACCTTGACTCCGGTAGAATCCACTACTATAGCTATAGTCAGTAGTGTTAGGACGTAGCATCTTTAAGAACAGATTCTATGGTTTGCCGAAGGGAGCTAGAGCTAGATAAACCCTTGCGAACCCGACTTTTAAGCCAAGCCCAACACTTCTCAATCCGATTGAGGTCTGAGAATAAGGGGGCAAGTACAACAGGCGACAGCCAGCAGACTCAATCAGAGCCTCAATGCGCCCACCATGATGGAATGTAGCGTTATCGAGAATCACCTGTCCTGGTTCCAGCACAGGCACTAAGCAGGTTTCGAGCCAAGTCTCGAACACGATACCGGTTACAAGCACCTTCCAGCGTGAAGGGTGCCATGAGTTGACGTTGGCAGTAAGCTGCAATCATGTTGACTCGCCCCGCTCTTCGTCGGACTTTAGTGCCTCAAAGCGCACTCCGCGCTCACACCAGCCGTAGCCATAATCATCGCGTTCGTCCATCCCGGATTCATCCACATATATCCGTTGTGCCAGGGGAATGTCTGCCAGTTGAGCGGCGGGTAGGTGGCACGTTTGGCTGCATTCCGTTCACGGTAGCCGTACGTCTTTTTTTTCGACTCAAGCCGATTTTGTCCAATGCTCGTGAGATGGTTCGAGCGCTGATATTACCTTCCCACAGCGCTGCCATCTCGGCTTGTGTTTTCTCCCCATGCAGTTTGGCAAACTGAGTGAACTTGTTCCAATCCGTGATTTTGTCGGCTGTGCGATGGGGCGATTCGACTTTGCCTGGTAGTCTCCGGTCTCAGCCTGCCGCTTCAGCCACAAGTCAATTGTGTTGCGACTGAGTTGGAACACTTGAGCCGCTTCGCTTTTCTTCATCCCATCTAGCTCCATTGCTTGAATGACTTTTTGACGCAGGTCGTAGCTATAGGGTTTTGACATCAACTGGTCGGGGAGCTTGAATTAGGCTTCCTTCAGTCTATGTCCTATAAGTCTTGGCGACCGCCATACATGACGTGAAAAGCCTGTCTTGATTATTGGTAATTCTACCTCTAGTTTTCCTAGCCGTCGTGACAATGTGCTGTGGTCGGGGACTGATAAATTCACACCCATCAACTCGAACAGTGACTCTAAAAAAACCCTGTGTTTGTCTTCCTGCTAGTGAAACAACGATTGAATTGTTCCCATAGTGGCGATTGCCACATCCGTGTAATTTAGCGATGCCCCACGAAGCCCTGTCTTCCCTGCTCAACCAATTCTCTGCACCTCTTCACTTATCCAAAACGTCAGATTACCCCTCAGTTTGAGGGCAGCATTGGGTAGTACGCATAGTAATGGTAAGCTGGGAAGCCAGAAACTTAAATCATTGTAGACGACTCAATGAACTGTCCCAAGTGCCAATCAACTCAAATCATCAAATACGGACATACGCACTACGGCAAACCTCGATTTCGTTGCCAAGACTGCGGACGACAGTTTGTAGAGAACGCGAGCCGACAACCGATTGCTCAGGCAACTCGCCAATTGATTGATAAACTGTTGCTTGAACGCTTGGCACTAGCAGCCATTGCACGGGTGACGGGAGTGTCTGAGCGTTGGCTGCAACTGTACGTCAATCAAAAGTATTATCAAACTCCAAGACAGTAGAAGTTGCCCCAAAAAAGGGGTCGGTTGACGATGCAACTGGACGAGATGTGGTCATTTGTCGGTTCTAAGGGGAACAAACAATGGATTTGGTTAGCCATCGATGCTGATAGCCGTGAAATTGTCGGTGTATTTGTTGGTGATCGTTCTCGTCAAGCGGCAAAGGGCTATGGCAATCGTTACCTACGGTTTATCGCCAGTGCGCTATCTGCTACACCGATTTCTGGGAAGCCTATGAACAAGTATTGCCCAGTAACCGGCATCGAGCAGTTGGTAAAGAAACAGGAAAAACCAGTTATATTGAGCGGTTCAACAACACCCTGCGGCAAAGAGTGGGGCGCTTAGTTCGCAAAACCTTGTCTTTCTCCAAAAAAGTTGAGCAATCACATCGGCGGTTTGGTACTTTGTGCATCACTACAATAGACCTCTTGCAAAAGGGTAGGGATGTCAGAGGTAGTGTAAAACCTACCCATGCCAACCTACGAACAAATTAAACATCTCAAGCCTGCTCAATTTAGACGAGCCTGCGGTGTGCAACCTGAAACTTTTGAGCAAATGGTAAGTGTGATTACACAAGCCAGAGCCCATCAGTCACCAGGCAGACCAGCTTGATTATCCATCGCTGACCAAGTCTTGCTTACCTTGGAATACTTACGGAGTACCGCACCTATTTTCACATCGCTCAATCATGGGGAGTGAGTGAAGCGACAGTCTATCGCATTGTTCAGCGTACGGAAACAGAGCTAACTAATTCACAACTGTTTCTTGCCAGGACGCAAGCAGCTTTTAGAGCCTGAGCATGAGTTAGTGATGGTTGTGGTGGATGTGGTCAGCATCCGATTGAGCGTCCCGAAACAGCGAGCTTACTACTCCGGCAAGAAAAAACGGCACACACTCAAGTCTCAAGTAGTGGTTAATCAGGCGACGGGTCATATTATCTGTACGGCTCACGGCAAAGGTCGAGTCCATGATTTTCGACTATTCAAAGGCAGTGGTGTGCGGTGCATCCACAACGGCAGTGTTTGGCTGACCGAGGTTATCAAGGCTTGGCAAAGCTGCATCCCAATAGTTGTATCCCCACAAAAAGCGACCAAACACACCCTTGAGTGTTCAGCAGCGCCATGAGAATCGCCAGCTTGCCCAACTGCGGGTGGTGATTGAGCATGTCCTTGGATATCTCAAGCGGTTTCGGATTCGCTGAACGTTATCGCAACCGACGCAGACGCTTTGGCTTGCGCTTCAACCTAATTGCAGGCATCTATAATTACGAACTTGCTCGTTCTGCCTGACCTTTTGAAAGAACTCTAATACCTCCCTTCGCTCCTGACCATTACTATTCACCACTACCTTTACTGATTTAAGCGTAAACCACTTATAATAAAAGCGTGTTTTGATGTCATTGACGTTATTGAGGACAGTATGGCAGGACGCAAGAAATTAGAGCGTCTCTAATACAACAGAAAAACTAGTAATAAACGATGGAGAGGGTTCCACAGGTCAGTTATTAGATTTGAGGGAAACCTACTACTACTTCCTAGTAATAAACAATTTTACTTCTTTAACAATTTTACTGTTTTAATTTAAAAGTGGTTGACAGATATCCAAAAATAGCTTAGATTAAAATAGTTCTCACTCAACCTAGATAAGAAAGGAGGTAACGACTCAACCAAATTACGTGGGAACAATCCACAACCTCAAATTGAAAAGTTTACGAGCCTTTAGATGAAGGTAAGGTGGACGGAACTCGATACTGAAACTCAAAGACGCGAACTTACCTTTAGTGAGGAATTGCGTCAAGAGCTAGAACTTCCAGAAACGGACGAAGAATCTGAATCTAATTAACTGGCTCTGAAGGAGTCTCGCTGGTACTGAGACTTCCTTTCCTGAAGAGTATATATAGGAGGTCTAAGTGAAATTAATCACTCCTTACCATTATAAAGTGTACGAGCGCTCTGGAACCCGCTGGTTTGCTAGAGATGCCGTCAAAACGTTTTATAACGAGACCGACCGACCTTTAGATCTTCTAAACGCCGAGCAGCAGTTTGGATTAACAGTAGAGCAAGTGGTTGTTGAACTATTCCGATTAATGGTGGTAAAACTGGGTTTTGATTTAGCAAATTTGCGTGATCACAAATACTACTACTGACTATTGTTGGAGATGTCAAAAACAACTCTCGTAATTTAGGCATTGGCCGGACTGAACCAGCGGAAAGTTAGTAGTCCAATACTTTTTGCTTGTCCACGCTAACTTTTTCTGCAACGAAACAAGAGATCGCTTGTTAACTTCAGTCCAATTAACTACATTCCACCAATTATTTAAATACTCAGCACGGCGGTTCTGATATTTGAGATAGTATGCGTGTTCCCAGACATCATTACCCATAATTGGGTAAAACCATCCATAACCGGGCTGTCCTGATTCGGCGTAGTTATGATTTGCAGTTGCCCTTGCCCATTACGTACTAACTAAACCTAAACCACTGCCAAGCGATCGCTACTAGCTTGCTTAAACGTTTTTGAAAGCATCAAAACTACCAAAGGTTTTATTAATTTCTATGAAGAGTGCTCCTGTTGGCTGTCCACCGCCAGCAGGACTCCATTATTTGCCAGAACATTGTGTGGTAGGTGATCACCACCGTTATTAAGGTGTATCTTAGTGCGAATGTTCTCAGGTAGGCGCTCAAGGTTCGTGTAGCAGTTCCTCCATGCTTCTTTGTAAGTCTGGGTAATACTTCAAGGCATCATTGAGATTTTTGACATAAAGGATGATGCTTGTCGTGATGGTTTCATCGTTCAGCATCACTACTTTTGACAAGGCGTTATAAGCGTAGGCAATGGCGGTAGTTGTTGCCTGAATGGCATCACTAAAGCTCTCCACTTGTTGATCCCATGGACGGAAATGGTGTAGCAGGAGCTTGTGTTGCTGTTGGTATTGTAGGTATTGCAACACTCGGCTGCGTGGTTGGTACTATTTGAAAATTACATAGCAGAATAAACAGCACAATTCCTACTAGGAAGTAGCCAATCTTTTGTTGCCAAAACTTAATCATCAACTTACACCTCAAAATTAATAACAGAAAATATTAAATACTTAATTCCGCCAAATGCCAAACTTTGATTGCACCGTAACTACTACCACTCACTAAAGTTTTACCATCAGGACTAAAGGTAACAGAGTTATAATTTTTGGAATTTTCAGGCGAGTCTCCAGTGAAAGTATTAAGTAATTCGCCTGTGTGTAAATTCCACAGCTTGATTTTCTGGTCAGCACTATTGCTAGCGATGATCTGACTATCTGGGCTAATAGCAACAGAAGTAGCACTACTATTCGCTAGGGTGCGTAGTAGCTTACCTGTCTGCAAACTCCACAACTGAATTGGTCCATCAAGACTACTGCTTACCAGCGTCTGCCCATCTGGGGTGATAGCCACAAAATTAACATAGCTTGAATGGGCAGGTAGACTACGAATTTGCTTACCTGTGTTCAAATCCCATAGCTCGACTGGTCCCTCA
>JAUJND010000083.1 GCA_030446505.1 Chroococcidiopsidaceae cyanobacterium YX2bin18
GTTACTAAGCGCTTGAGTCGGCTTATCACCGTAGCTTGAAGTCATAATTCATCTCCAAAGCAATTTAATAGATCAAGCTTAGGCGTATCAGAGTTAACTGATTGAAGTCGCCCTCCAAGAGATAGAGTTTGTGTAATTTGGTATTGCAGCTTACAATTTTCTGGCAATAGAGGTTAAAAATCTATCTCAATGGAGTTAAAAAAGTGGGGGATCACTTTGGTAAAATCACGGCAAGAATAAAAAAATTAAATAGGATTTACCTATGACTGATGAAGTAAAGCCTGATCCAAAGCAAGCTACAACTCAAGAATCACAATTAGCTGCTGAAAACATGACTACTGGTGTAGAGGAAACGCCAGTGGTTGATTTTGAGGCAGATTATGAAGCCTCGCAGCAATTTAGTGTAAGTGACATTGATCGTAGTAGTGAAGGTGCAGCAGCAGCTGAAGCTGCGACTGCGGCTGATTTTAAAGTTTCGCAAGCAGAAGAAACAAAAACAGAATCACAGTCTACAGGTAATCCTAGTGATTACTTAGACATGGCAAAAGACGTTGCAGAAGATGTTGGTTCTCAGACTGAAGCTGGCACTGGTAACGTTAGTGATGATTTAATTAACAAAGCTTTAGACAAGGGTAAACCTGGTAGTTCAACTTAGATGGCACTTTGTTGTGTAAGCTAAGCTTTCCGCAGAAATCACGCTCAACCTAAATTGGGGTTAGGCGTGATTTTTGATTGGAGATGTGTGCCAGTTGATATTACCCTAGTAAATAAATTGAGGACGATTACAAAGGTGCATCTTTAGCTAAATAAAATAACAGTAATTATCAGGTTAATGGTGAACTTGCTATTACATTAATTAGTTGATGTGGTTGGTGGATCAAAAAATCTGGATTTTGTGCCGCCAATACTTCTTGAGAATTAAAACCCCAACTGACTGCGATCGCCTTGATATTACTTTTTTTTGCTGCCTCTATATCTCTAGTCTCATCTCCAACATAAATAACTTGTTTATAATTAATATTTTGTTGCTGCAATATATTATTGATTATTTTACTTTTACCAAAAAGTGTTGCTCCTGAGTAAATAAAATCAAATAAATCCTGCATATTATTTTTTTCCAAAAACAGGATAAAATTCTCTTTTGAATTAGAAGTTATGATAAATAGTTGCTCACCTTGCTCTTTAATCTCTATCAAGGCTTCTTTAATGCATGGTATCGGTTTTAAGTATTGAATTTCTTTAGTTAACTCTGATTTAACTTTTCTAACTAAAAATGGCACTTTGAAAATTGAAATGCCTGACTGCTTAATAATTTCTCTAGAGCTTAAATTCTTGAGATAGTTAATTTCTGCAAGGCTTGTTTGCTTGTAGCCAAAATCTGCTGCTAAGCAATTACTAATCTTAACAATTGCATCAAGTGTATCGGCGATCGTACCATCAAAATCAAAAATAATTACTTTTGCAGTCATTGTTGTGGGTGCATCTCGTCGTAAAAATATTCTTCTGTATGCATACGTTGCACACTCTAGGTTTGCCCTCGCATTCCGCCGCAACATCTCTGGTTTAATTCGCCGTAATGCTGATGCTGGAAACCGCTTGTCCCACTCTTCATTGGAGATTTCAGCTAATTCTGTGAGAGTGGGTGCCACATTATCAGGGTAAGGCTGAAACTCGGACACATCAGTGGGCGGGCAAACCGCTGATTCCAGGGGCAAACATCTTGGCAGATATCACAGCCTGCAACCCAACCTTGTAAATGAGGTGCGATTACATCTGGTATCTCATCGATTTTCAATTGTATGATAAGCAATGCACTTATTAGCATCTACTACAAATGGATTAGTAATTGCACCTGTCGGACAAGCATCAAGACAACGAGTACAACTGCCACAGTGTTGAGTGTGAGGAACATCTGGCGTTAAATCCAGGTTTGTCAAAATCTCGCCTAAAAATACCCAAGAACCATACTCTCGCGTAATTACATTCCCATTTTTAGCGATCCAGCCAATGCCAGCTTGTTGCGCCCAGACTTTATCTTGAACTGGACCAGTATCAGCATAGCAACGCGCTTGAATTCCTGACCCAAGTTCAAGCAACGAGTTTGTCAGTGCCTTCAATTGCGGTGCAAGACCTTGTGGTAGTCGCGTCCCCAACCATAACGAGAAATCTTAGCATATTCATCACCGTTGGGACGCTGGTGAGGTGTGTAGTAATTGAGTGCGACACAAATGATTGACCGTACCTCCGGCATCACTAAACGAATATCCTGGCGCTTTGGGTTCGCCATCCATGCCATATCCGCGTGATAACCCAACGCTAACCATGCCTGCAAGCGCTGCACCTCTGGCTTAGGTAGAACATCCAGTGTTGCAATTCCAACTTTATGAAATCCTAACTCTAGGGCTACTTGCTTTACCTGAGCGCTATTGACTAGCGTTTTCACTGGCAATCATCATCGATTAAATCTACTCACAATTATTATCTCTTATTCTAAATTTGTAAAGTTTATTTGCAATTTGTAAATGATATATTATATAATCGAGTACAGGAGATCAGGATTCGTAACCCAAAATATTTGGGATTAACACCTATAACGAATCTAAATAACGCAAATATGCCCTTGACTCTTGAGTCGCTCAAACTATTTTCTCTCTAACTCAAGTTCCTAGTCCGTTCCAGCCGCTATAGCACTGTTTGATCAACTCAGTGTTGACGATCAACTAGCATTACTTTGGGATGCCTATACTGAAATGGGTAAGACAATTACTCCTGCCGCTGTAGGAGCGCACGCCTCCAGTTTGCAGGGGTTTGCTAAAGCAAATTAAGGAAATGTCTACCGAAGACCAAATGCAAGTTATGAGAGGGCTTGCTACCAATGCCGATACTCCGATTAGTCGTTCCTATGGTGCATTTAGTGTCAACACCAAGCTGGCTTTCTGGTACGAGCTAGCAGAATTGATGACACAGGGTTTCGTTGCTCCGTACCGACTGGCTATCAAATGTCTGCGGGTGTCAAAGCCGTCTTAGAAGCAATCCAGAAACTTGATCCGGGTCAGCAAATTACAGTCCTGCGTAATACCGTAGTAGATATGGGATTTGATTCTGCTATTGTTTCTCCCAGAGAGTACCCAACAACTGTAGATTCGATGGTTGAGCGCAGCGAGCCAGCTCCTACTAAGATCACTATTGAGGGGATTAAAGAGCCTACCGTACTGCGCTATTTGCAGCGATGAACGCAGATGACTTTGAGGCTGTTACTGCTCTATTTACGCCTGACGGTGCTTTACAACCGCCATTCCAAAAGCCAATGGTTGGTCGTGAGGCGATCGCTATATATGCGTGCTGAAGCACAGGGACTCAATATTATGCCAAAACAGGGTATATCTGAGGCCAACCAGATGGCTCTAAGCAGATTAAAATCACAGGCAAATGTCCAAACTCCTTGGTTCGGTGTCAACGTGGGGATGAACATTAGCTGGCGGTTCTTAATCAATTCCGAAGGCAAAATTCTCTTCGTAGCGATTGATATGTCATATCTCCCCAAGAACTACAATAAATCTGCGTCCCGCTTAAACCGCAGAAATTTAGCTTTAACTCAACATTGACATAATCTTTCCAGGGACAGGCCCGGAAACTTCCGCTTTCTGTCTAAACTAATTCTGCTTTAGGCTTTTGGTTTTGCTAGCCAGAAATTTGTTGAATGCTGCTGAATTTATCCTCCCAACACAGCCGTCTGTTGATATTATTGGTGCAGAGAAGCTGACGATTGACGGTATTACAGAACCAACGATACTGCGTTATTTTGAAACCATGAACGCAGGTGACTTGGACAACCACCGCTGCTTTATTTGCCTCTGCTGGAACATTAAAGCCCCATTTGAATCTCCCTTGTGGGACAAAATGATCACCCAACTTATCTCCATCAAGAAGCCCAAGCCATGAAACTAGCACCCCAGTGACGGAATCACTGAGATATTAGAAAATGAACACATCAGGTTCAAACATGGGGACAGCAATAAACTTCGTGGTGTGGTGTTAACGTATCCTGGTTGTTTGTACTCAACCAACAGCATGAAATTGCCGCCGCTACTATCAAACTCTTAGCTTCTCCCCAGGAGTTACTAAATATGCAAAGAGGGGCTAGTCGCTTGACAGTTTTCGCTCCAGGACCCTTAGAAACAGGAATTGAATTAAATGCCGTTCTCCTGACCTCGCCAACGGAAACTCTGCTCAAAACCCAAAACTATTTTTCTAACCTACTAAACCAGAACGTAGGGCGCGGACGGCAGCTTGAGTACGGTCATCAGCGCAGAGCTTGTTCAGATATTTCGGACGTGAGTTTTTACTGTACCTACTGTGATGTAGAGCTTTTCGGCAATTATTGCATTGCTACAACCTTCAACAATAAGTTGTAAGACTTTAATTCCCGTTCCGTTAAAGGGTAAGCGGCAATCATCTGGTCATACTCGGCATCAGCTGCATTAATAGAAACGGTTTTAATATCAAGCTCCTAATTCCCCACCTTCCGGAGTTTGCTGCGCTTGTTGCAGGACAATCCGGTCGCCGGATCGATCCAAGCATTGCCGCCGTATGTTACACGCAGTGCTTCCAGCAAATTATCGAAACTGATATCTTTCATGCAGTAAGAGTCTGCTGCTGCAAAAGCCGCCATCACTGCTTCTTTGTTATCTCGCAGCGTTAAGATCAATACTTTGGTTTGGGGTACTTCGCCATTCTCAGGTGTAGCTTTGATCTGCCGTGTTAGTTCAATTCCGTCTTTATCAGGTAGACCAATATCAACAATTGCAATATCTGCGAGTTGTTTCTAACAGCTTCAACCCTCACTAGCATTAGCCGCCTCGCCCACAACTTCAATTTCTTGCCGCTGTTGCAGCGCCGTCCTGAATACCTACACGCGTGAGGTCGTGATCTTCAATTAGAGCAACGCGAATTTTATTCATTATCAATATCCGCTTCTACAATTGTTAACTTTAGAATGAATTTGTGAGACTGCTAGAGGTAAACAAGTAGAGAATACCTATCAACAGGGGTAGAGATTTCTCCCATGCAGTTAAATTCAATTTTTAAGAATTTTGGCGATTGCTCCCAACCTTGGACTTGGACTAAAATAATAAGCCTCCTTCTTTAGTAATGGGGATAAGTAAACGCGAAGCGAACTTTGTTTGGATAGTTTTAGCTTGAACTGTAAGAAGCAATGTAAGGCTTCAGAGAATAGAACACCTGCACAGAGCTTAAAAGCTTGCAATTTACTACACGCTTTGAAAGATAAAATAACCTTGACTCCCTGTTGGCTAGAATTCAAGTTTAAGTAAACAACTTCCGCATTGCTTCTCAGTATTCCTCAATCCTCGATTACTTTATCAAGTTGTCCTCTTTACGATTACTTTTACCTTAAAGCCGCTGTAATTTTTACTTGTGTACAGAAGCAGTGCTTATTGGTATCAGTTTAGGTGAGATTTTCTCGTTAATCAGAAGAGTAAACGATCACCATAAATATTCCCCCGTTTTTCAATTCCAGCAGCGCTAGGAGCAGACACTAGCATTGGTTGTCCTCTTTGCTGAATCAGCGGTATATTATAACACATCCTGCCAACAAATAAAAAGGATTCATCAGCACTAGCTCAGGGGATGCAAGACGAGTCTCTTAAGGGCGTGTGCAGGAAAGTGAGGAGCGGTATCGCTCTTTAGTCATTGCTATATCAGAGATCGTCTGGACTACTGACGCTGAAGGACGAGTTGATGATATGCCAGCTTGGAGGGCGTATACAGGTCAAAGTCTGGAACAAGTTAAAGGTTGAGTTGGATAGATGTGCATCCAGAAGACCGCGATCGCGACGCCCAAATTTGGAACCATGCCGTTCTTACTAAAAGTCTCTATAACACTGAATATCGCATCCGTGCCGCCGATGGCAGCTATCGATATTTTTCTGCTCGCGGTGTACCTGTCTTAGCAGCAGACGGCAGTATTCGTGAGTGGGTTGGGATCTGCACTGACATTCATGAGCGTAAAGCAGCGGCAGCAGCGTTAAAAATCGTGCAGAGGAATTAACTTACCTTACGACAGTTTGGCGCAGACTAATGCCGCCTTAGGAAAGGCGTAACCAGGAACTTGACCAGTTTGCTTATGTAGCTTCTCATGATTTGAAAACGCCTTTAAGAGCGATCATAATCTCTCCGAATGGATTGAAGAAGACATTAGCGATACGCTCAACCCAGAAAACCGACATCAAATGAATCTCCTGCGTGGCAGAGTTCACCGGATGGAAGCATTGATTGACGGGTTGCTGCAATACTCCCGTGTGGGACGTGTGGCAACGGAATCCGAACCTGTAGACGTGACAGATTTACTGCAAGAGGTGCTAAACTCCATTGCCCCGCCCTCAGATACCGTTACCATAGAACCAGGAATGCCAACGCTAGTAACCCAGCGCTTACCCATGTTTCAGGTATTTAGTAATCTGCTCAGCAATGCGATCAAACACCACCACCGCTCTGACGGAAAATTAACCATTTCCGTTAAAGACCAAGGGCGATTCTACGAGTTTGCTGTAGCGGATGACGGTCCCGGCATTGCACCCCATATCACGAGAAAATATTTGGCATCTTTCAAACTTTGCAAGCCCGCGACAAGGCAGAAAATACTGGTATTGGTTTGGCTATTGTTAAAAAAATAGTCGATAGTCTTGGGGGACGCATTCGGTTAGAATCTCAAGAAGGTCAAGGAGCTACATTTTACTTCACCTGATTTAAAGTAAAGTATGCACTAGGGAATAGGCATTAAGAAATAAGTAATTATTGTAACCGCTTGTAAAGTCTACTAAATGATTGATGCTACAACTTCATTAATCATAAATCATAAGATGTAAACAGTTAATTAATGATAGAAAATAATATGACCAACATCCTGCTTGTCGAAGATGACGAGAGTGGATGTCATGAACATGCAACGGGCGTTTAAAAAAAATAACATTAATAATCCACTTTATATTGCGAATAACGGGTTAGAGGCATTGGTCATGCTACGGGGAAATGGTAACCCGCCGACAATTCCATCAGAGCAAAGAATAATTCTGCTTGACTTAAATATGCCTAAAATGAATGGCATTGAGTTTTTGCGTGAATTACGTGCAGATTCGGTGCTGAGACTAATTCCAGTGATTGTTCTAACTACATCAAATGAAGATAGAGATAAGGTAGAAGCTTACAATTTAAATGTAGCTGGATATATTGTTAAACCTGTGACATTCTCCAGCTTTGTGAAGCAGTGGCAACACTGAACCAATACTGGACGTTAAGTGAAATACCGTAAAAATAAAGCAATCAAATGAAAGAAATAAAGAATTTTGATTTGCCTTTTTACAAAGTATATGGAAGAAACAGTCAAAATACTAGTGGTGGATGACGATGAAGTCGACCGAATGGCAGTACGGCGGGCGCTAAAAGCTGCTGGGTTCCATTTGGAATTGCTCGAAGTAGGTGATTGTGCTGGAGCGATCGCCATGCTCAACAGCAGCCGTTTGACTGTATATTCCTCGATTATCGCCTGCCAGATGGTGATGGTTTAACCTTGGTTGAGCAAGTGCGCGCTTTAGGCATTACAGTTCCTTGGTGGTATTGACTGGACAAGGGGATGAAAAAATTGCCGTCCAGCTGATGAAAGCCGGAGCTTGTGATTATATTTCAAAAGCAAGTTTATCTCCAGAGAACTTATACCAAACCGTCCGTCAGACAATTCGGGTTCACCGAGCCGAAGTTGAGGCAGCACTAGCTAATCAGAAACTGCGAGAAAGTGAAGAACGCTATCGCCTAGTTTTAGAAGGCTCCAACGATGGAATCTGGGACTGGTACTGCGCTACAGATGAAGTTTACTGTAATGACCGACTGCTGGAAATTATCGGAGTATCGCGTTCGGAATTCAGTTTTACTCCTGCTGCCTTCACAGAACTTATGCATCCGGATGACTTACCAAGAATCCAAGCAGTAATTAGAGCGCATCTAACTCGCGGGGAGAAGTGTGAAGCAGAGTTTCGGATGCGCCATGTCTCTGGAGCATACCGCTATTGCATTGCTAGAGGTAAAGCACAGCATGACGTGCGTGGATGTCCTTTAAGGATGTCGGGAATTATTAGTGATATTACTGAGGGTAAACAGCTAGAGGAGGCGCTAAGGATCAGTGAATCTCGGTTTAGGCGCTTAGCTGAATCAAATATTATTGGGATTATTTTGACGGATCTTAGCGGCAATATTTTAGAAGCAAATCAAGCTTTCCTAGAAATGTTGGGCTACACCAAGCGGGATTTAATTACAGGAATACATTGGCTAGAACTAACACCGCCAGAATACGCACTTTTAGATCAGCAGGCGATCGCGGAACTTAGGAGAACTGGGGTATGTGCCTCCTTTGAAAAAGAATGCATCCGTAAAGATGGCAGCCGCGTCCCAATTTTGCTGGGTGCTGCTTTGGTAGAACACCTGCAAGAAACAGCCATTTGCTTCGTTATTGATTTGAGTGAGCGTAAGCAGTCAGAGGCAGAAATCGTCAAACTAAACCGAGACTTAGAGCGGCGTGTTAGTGAACTCCAAGCTTTGCTAGATGTAATTCCAATTGGAATTGCGATCGCCCAAGATCCCCAATGTCAGCATATCCAGGTAAACCCGACGCTGGCAATGCAATTGAAGTTACCAACTACTGCCAATGCCTCTAAAAGCGCTCCCGAACCGGAACAGCCATTATACAAGGTATACAAAAACGGCAGAGAACTAGACGCTTTGGAACTTCCGATGCAGTGCGCCGCTAGTGAAGGCGTTGAAGTGTTGGATGCAGAATTTGACTTAGTAATTGCAGGTGAGCCAACATTAAAAATGATTGCTAACGCCGTACCGCTGTTTGATGAACAAGGAAAAACTAGGGGTAGTGTTGGCGTTTTTTGGGATATTACCGAGCGGAAGCGGGTGGAGGAACAAGAGCGATTTCTAGCTGAAGCTAGCGCTTTACTTGTGACTTCTCTAGACTTCCAAACCACCTTAGAAAATCTAGCAAGCCTTGTAATACCCCAGTTAGCAGACTGGTGTTCGATTTACATTGCCGAGGAAGATGGCTCGTTACGCTTAGTAACTGTAACTCACGCAGATCCGTTAAAGCAGCAGTGGGGATATGAGATGCAGTGCCGTTACCCCGTAGATCCAAATCTCCGCTACGGCATACCGCAGGTAATACGCAGCGGTAATTCAATATTTTACCCAGAAATTTCTGACTCATTTTTAGCAGTGATCGCCAATGACTCAGAACATCTCCAGAGCTTAAGGGCAGCAGGCTTAAAGTCCTTAATCTGTGTGCCAATGAATGCGCGTGGGCGGACGTTGGGTGCAATCAGCTTGATGATGGCGGAGTCTGGTCGCATCTACAATCAAGCGGATCTTGTCTTGGCAGAAGATATTGGTCGGCGGACAGCGTTGGCAGTTGACAACGCACGTTTATACCAAGAAGCAAATAATGTTGGCGAAAATTTGCGGCAAGCAATCACTATTCTTGGTGAACAACAGCAACAATTGCGAGTGCTACAGAGGATAACTAATCTGTTGAACCAGCGCCTGACTAACTTGCCTGGTTTGTTGCAAGTGATGGTAGGGGCAGTTTGTGACGGCATTCTAGAGGCTGAATTTTGCCTAATTCTACTCCACAACAACCGCAGTAAGGAATTAGAATTAACTGCTACGGCTGGGCTTGGTAGAGAACGAATGCTGTTGACATTATTTGATTCCACTGAAGGGTTGCTAAGTCAGGTATTTTTAACAGGTAAATCCCAACTTCAACAGCAAGAGATGTGGAGTACAAGAGCAGGGGAAAAGGAGGCTTCAGTGTCGCCTAAACCAGCTTCAATTTATGCTGTTGCAATCGAATCAGCACTGGCAGGAAGACTAGGAGTATTGGCAATTGGTAACTGGAGAGATGCCAACGCTTTTGATGTGGAAGACCAGAATCTTCTGGATGCTGTAGGTGAACAAGCGGCGATCGCTATTAATAATGCGCGGATGATTAACGCCTTGGAAGAGCGAGAAGAACGTCTAGCCGTGCAAAACGAGACCTTGGCGCGACAAAACCGTGAACTGGAATTAATCAGACAGCAGATTGAGCGCCAGAACCTGCAACTAATAGAAGCAGCGCGTCTTAAGTCTCAGTTTCTTGCCACCATGTCCCACGAACTCCGTACCCCAATGAATGCCGTTATTGGCTTTGCTCAGGTGTTATTACGCCAACGTACAGCCAAACTGAATGGTTCTCAATCAGATATGGTGCAACGCATTCTCAACAATGGTAAAAACCTCCTAGCGCTGATTAACGACATTCTTGACCTTTCTAAAATTGAATCTGGTCGACTGAAACTTAAACTGGAAGAATTTAATCTCACCCAGCTAGTAGTAACAACGATCGCTGAACTCCAACCTCTTGCCGAGCAAAAACAGCTACCCTTAAAGGTTAATGCTCAACTAAACAACCCAATAATAGTTAATGACAGTAACTATCTGCGACAGGTTCTAGTTAACCTTCTCTCCAACGCAATTAAGTTTACCGAAACAGGCAGTGTGGAAGTAACTATAAGTGAATCTCCAACGCAGATAATAATTAGCGTTGAAGATACTGGTATTGGTATTGCTGAGTCTGACCTAGTACACATTTTTGAAGAATTCCGCCAAGTCGATCAAACAACCACGCGCAAGCATAGCGGTACTGGTTTAGGGCTGGCAATTACTAAGTCCTTGGTACATATTATGAAGGGGAACGATTACAGTCAAAAGCAAACTAGGTCAGGGTTCCACCTTCCGCGTTCAGCATTGCCTCGCTATGTTAAGGAGTAGAGCTTATAAAGTTTTAAGTTTTTAATTTAGAACTCAAAATTAAGAACTTAGAACTGGAGCGAAGCGACTAACCCTTGATCTGTTAGCCTAAATTTAGCAGTTCGCCCAACGGAAGCATCGGCGGATCACGCTTCGCGCACTGCTTATTAATGCCTTGAAACGCTGATAAAAGGAGAATTAAATGGTCGGACACGACATCATTGTCGTTGGAGCCTCCGCAGGTGGAGTAGATGCACTTTGTCAGCTAGTGGGTGATTTACCACCAGATTTACCGTACTGCGGTCTTTGTTGTCCTTCACGTTTCACCCCAAGGTACGAGTGTTCGCTTCAATATTCTGAACCGTTGTAGGCAGAAGCGCTATCAGGACAGTTCTTTCCGAGTTGCCCACGCAAAAGACGGCGAAGCGATTCCGCGGCAAAATTTACGTTGCCCCGCCAAATCACCATCTGCTACTCAAAGACGGGTATGTCCGTGTGACACACGGTCCATAAAGGAAAACAGTCATCGACCGTTCGTCGATCCTTTATTTCGCACCGCAGCACAAGTGTACGGCAGGCGCGTTGTTGGTATTGTGTTATCAGGGGTTCTAGACGATGGTACTGCGGGTCTTGTAGCAGTGAAGTTGCAAGGCGGTGGCTGTCGTGCAAGATCCCGAAGAAGCTCTGTATGCTGGAATGCCTTGTAGCGCCATCGAAAATGTAGACGTTGACTATATCTGATGCATATCTGACATTACTCCAGTCTTAGTGAACTTGGCTTACAAGCCTGTTGAGTCAGGAAAAGAGAGTGTATCTAGAGACATGAAAATGGAATCTGATATGGCGGAATTGGAATTAGAGCGATGCAAAGTAGCGATCGCCCTGGAAAACCATCGCCCTTTGCCTGCCCTGAGTGTGCTGGGGTGCTGGGGGAACTGGATGAAGGAGGATGTACATGATTTCGCTGCCGCACGGGTCACGCTTACTCGGTGGGTACTCTTTTGGCGGAGCAGTCTGAGGCGCAGGAGGCTGCTTTGTGGAGTGCGCTAAGAGCACTAGAGGAAAAAAGCTGTACTGATAGAACGAATGACAATTCGAGCACGCGATCGCGCAACTAAACTTACTCGGCAAAGCATTTTGAAAAGCAAGCGCAGGATTTACGCCAGGTGCCATCCTTGTCCGCCAAATAATCCTCAAAGCCGAAGGTAATGGTCAGTTAGAAGCCAATAGTCAGATCGTAAAGGAGCAGGGGAGCAGGGGAGCAGGGGAGCAGGGAGCAGGGGAGCAGGGGAGCAGATGATGTTAATTCCCTGGAAATTGGTTTGGTATGCGCCTCATCTGCCGGGGGACTAAATGCCCTAACCCAGGTTCTATCAGCACTGCCTGCGGACTTTCCAGCAGCAGTAGTTATAGTGCAGCATCTGAGTCGTGAATACTCCAGCCAGCTAGCTCATATTTTGAGTCAACGCACAAGTTTGACAGTGAAAGAGGCAGAAAGTGGGGATTGCTTAGAATCGGGCAAAGTTTACATCGCTCCTGTGGATCACCACCTGCTAGTTAACTCAAACGGAACTCTTGGCTTGTCACATTCAGAACTAGTCCACTTTGTGCGTCCCTCAGCTGACCTACTGTTTGAATCAGAAGAGGCTAAATTCAAAGAGCGGGTGATTGGTTAGATTTTTACTTGCAAGGTACAAGACGGTGAAATGGGAGTGCAGGCTATTAAAAAGATGGGCGGCAAGGTAATTGCTCAAGATCAGGCAAATTCGGAATCTTTCAGAATGCCTGAATCGGCAATTAACAATGGCAGCGTTGATTGGGTTGTGCCTTTAGACGAGATTGCTGCCACACTGATGAACCTATTAACTCAGGATAAGACCGGAAGGGAAGCAGGACTAAGTCCCCACTTTTATAAGGATGGTAAGAGCAGTTAAATGACTCCAGACGCTAATCCTGAATTTGAAAACATACTAAACTACATTAAGCGTAACCGTGGGTTTGACTTCACTGGCTACAAGCGTTCAACTTTAATGCGTCGCGTGTTCAAACGGATGCAGATAGTTGGAATTGAGAACATTAGTGAGTATATCGATTACTTGGAGGTGGAATCGCAGGAATTTGTTTATTTGTTCAACACAATCTTAATTAATGTTACTTCTTTTTTTCGCGATCACGCAAGCTGGGACTATTTAGCAGAACAAATCATCCCCCAGATTGTTGCGCGTAAGCAAATAGATGAACCAATCCGCATCTGGAGTGCTGCCTGCGCCTCTGGACAAGAAGCTTACACTTTAGCGATCATCTTGGCAGAAACTCTGGGCGTAGATGAGTTTCGTGCCAGAGTCAAAATCTACGGCACGGATATGGACGAGGATGCTCTTCACCAAGCGCGCCAGGCAATCTACGACACCAAGGAAGTAGGGGGTATTCCTCCAAATTTGCTAGCTAAGTATTTTGAGCAGTTTGAGGATCGCTACACATTTCGCAAAGACCTGCGGCGCTCGGTGATCTTTGGTCGCCACAATCTAGTGCAGGACGCGCCTATCTCCCGGATTGACTTGCTGGTGTGCCGCAACAGTCTGATGTATTTCAATACGGAAGCTCAGACTAAAATTATTGCTCGGTTTGCCTTTGCCCTTAATGATAGTAGCTTTCTGTTTTTGGGCAAGGCGGAAATGTTGCTCCACAGTAACACCTTCAAACCCATAGACCTGAACCAACGGATTTTCATCAAGGTGGGGAAAGTAAGTAAACGTGATCGCACTTTGCTAATACTTCCGAATAACAATGACGAGGAAGTTAATTATCCCACTAGTGAGGTTAACCTCCGAGATATTGCTTTTGATGTCAACCCGCTAGTTCAGGTCGTGGTAGACCTAAATGGTTTAATTACTTCAGCTAACGAACGTGCGCGATCGCTGTTTAGTCTTAGTCCTAAAGACGTGAACTGCCAGCTGCAAGACTTACCACTCTCTTGTCGATCTGGAGAATTGCGCTCTGGGATCGAGCAAGCATATACTGAACGCCGACCGCTCACCATCAGAGACGTTGAGTGGGCAACTTCCAGTGATAACCAATATTTTGATGTCCAAATCACACCACTCTTAGATCTGAGCAACACTCTGCTAGGCGTAAGCATTACCTTCGTTGACATCACTCGCCCTAAACGGTTGCAGGAGGAGCTTGAACACTCCAACAGAGAGCTAGAAATGGCTTATGAAGAACTGCAATCTACCAACGAAGAATTGGAGACAACCAGCGAGGAATTACAATCATCCAACGAAGAATTAGAGACAACTAATGAGGAACTACAGTCTACCAACGAAGAGTTGGAAACAATGAACGAGGAACTGCAATTTTCCAATGAAGAATTGCAGACGCTGAATCAAGAACTCCGCCTCCGCAGCGACAAACTTAACGAAACCAACACTTATTTAGAGGCGATCCTCACAAGTCTGCGTGGCGGTGTCGTGGTTATGGATCGCGACCTGCAAATCCAAATTTGGAACTATAAAGCTGAAGATTTCTGGGGTTTACGAACCGCTGAAGCTAAAGGGCAGTATTTTCTCAACCTGGATATTGGTTTGCCTGTAGAGCAACTACTACAGCCAATCCGAACTTGCTTAACAGGACAAGTTGATTACCTGGAAGTGAAGTTGGAAGCAACGAACCGCCGTGGGAAAGCAATCACTTGTAAAGTTACTTGCACTCCAATGATCAACATTGCACGAGAAATTCGAGGAGTGATTTTGTTGATGGAAGAAATAATAAATGAAGAAGCATAATATATTAAATAAATTTATAATCTACCTTTAAATTAGTTTTTATCAGCCTTAAAGTAGAGCAAATAGATTCTTGTAGTTGTGTAATATTTAAGCTGAATATAAAAATTATGTTATGAACCATTAACCTAGATTATAAAGTAGGTTTTAGCCTATACAGGCAAGATGTCCATTCGACTTTCGAGTGTTCAAATTAGATGGCTATATATACTGATTCTACTGATGAATTTTAAATGTTTTAATTAGCAGCCATAGCTATTAGTGTTAACGAGTGACGCTTTACAAAAATATTAAGTTTTTAAACAATAAATTTTAAGTTAGGTATTTCGTAGCTTAATAAATTTAATAAAGTAAGTGATCCAGGTGGAAGAACAAACTGGCAAAAGTTTTGAGCAAAGCGTAGACAAGTTTGTCCAAAAGGTAGATATAGTGCGGCAACGCGCTGCTGACTTACAACAACGCGCTAGCAGATTATCTCTCCCGCACCCAAATATGGCGGTGGCAGCTTTAGAGGAACTTGAAACTGCTTTAGAAGAACTGAACGTAGCAGAGGAAGAGCTAAGAACGCAAAATGAGGAGTTGGCTTTAGCGCGCGATGCTGTGGAAGTACAACGTCAACGGTATCATGAGTTATTTGAGTTTGCCCCAGATGGCTACTTAGTAACTGATCTAGTCGGAATAATCCGGGAGGCTAATCGCACGGCTGCCAAGATGTTCAATGTTTTGCCGGAGAATTTAATTGGTAAACCGCTAGTTAACTTCGTTTCCTATGAAGAACGCCGTTGCTTTCGTTCTAAGCTGAACCAACTACGCCAACTCGATTGGATGCAGGAGTGGGAAGTACACCTTTATCCGCGTGGGGGGACACTTTTTGATGCTGCCGTGACTGTATCTATTGTCCACGACTGGGAAGGCAATCCAGTTGGTTGGCGCTGGTTAGTACGTGACATTACTGCACGTAAGCAGGCTGAGGAAAAAATTCGCACCATGCAACTACAGAACCTGCAACTGCAAGAAACAGCAAAACTAAAATCGCATTTTTTGGCAATTATGTCTCACGAATTGCGTAGCCCAATGAATGCAATTATTGGCTTTTCCCAACTGCTGTTACGCTTACCCCAACATCCGCTTGCTCCTAAGCAAGAAAACATGGTGAGCCGTATTCTTAAGAGTGGTAAACACCTACTAAAGTTAATTGATGATATTTTAGACTTCTCCAAGCTTGAGTCTGATCGTCTTGAACTTAAACTAGAAGAACTAAATTTAGCTGAACTAGTAAGCACCACTACAGAAGAAATGCGTTCCCTAGCGGAGCAGAAAAATTTGACTTTAAAGGTTAACTTAAAGCTCACTAATCCCTATATTGTCAACGACAAGGTTCGCTTGCGCCAAATATTGGTCAACTTGCTTGCTAACGCGATTAAGTTCACCGAGACTGGCAGCGTTCAGGTAGAAGCGTGGGAATTGCCTGCAAAAGTAGCGATCGCAGTTAAGGATACAGGAATCGGTATTACTGAAAACGATAAAGCGCATATTTTTCAAGAGTTTCGGCAAGCAAATCAAACCTTAAGCCGCGAACATGGTGGTACTGGTTTAGGGTTAACGATTACCAAGCGATTAGTTGAGATGATGCACGGCAAAATTACGGTTGAGAGTAAGCTGGATGAAGGAGCGACTTTTCGAGTAGAAATTCCCCGCCAGGTATTAAGTCAACAGAACTGGATAAAAAACACCTGCGCTTCTTAAACCTTAAGCAGCTGGCAATTCAAGTAGATATATCTGTCCGTTCTGCTAATCTGAGTTTAGCAGAGCGCGATCGCGGATTTTGCTCCATTTCATCGTTTTGAGCAGTAATTGGTTTTTTTGTCAATATCTCTAATAACGGTGTAGCTCTGAAACTATGCTTTACTAGGCGATCTTCTAGGCTATGAAAACTAATAATCCCGATCTTCCCACCTAGTACTAACCAGTCGGGTGCGCGGTGCAAAAATGTTTCTAAAGAAGTTAATTCCTCGTTAACTACAATTCGTAGCGCTTGAAAAACACGGGTAGCGGGGTGGATTCTCCCATAGCGATATTGTCGGGGTACACAAGCGGCGATCGCCTCTGCCAACTGAGTAGTTGTTTCAAACGGACGCTGTTCAACTACCCGCCGCGCAATTCGCCGCGATAATCTTTCTTCTCCGTATTTAAAAAAAATATCTGCTAGTTGAGTTTCATTCCAGTGGTTAACTACTTCAGCTGCTGTTAGTGATTGCCGCCTGTCCATCCGCATATCCAAAGGCGCAGAGTTGCGAAAACTAAAGCCGCGTTCAGCTTGGTCTAAATGGTAAGAGCTAACACCTAAGTCTGCTATTATGCCATCAAATATTGCTTTATTCGGTTGATAATCGGCAAAGTTACTTAGGACAAATTGGACAGAATTGCCATAAGGAGCCAACTGGTTTTTTGCTGCGGCGATCGCCTGTTCATCTCTGTCAATAGCTGTCACGCGCACATCGGGTGCTGCTGCCAAAATTAATTCACTATGACCACCACCCCCCACCGTCGCATCCAAATAATGCCCACCCGGACGTACTGCCAAGCCTGCAATTAACTCTCGACTTAATACTGGCACGTGAACAAAAGCCTGTGCCTCGCTATCCTGAATCCCAAGCTCCATATAATTAAAGAAGTGCAACAATAAACATCAAGCAAAAGCTCCATAGTGCTCCTCTCCAACTTACCGCTAACTTCGCGCTACTCTGTTGAAATTAATCCGCTGACAATTAGGCAGTTTAACTAACATCCTTATAAACAGGAAATTAATTATTTATGGCAAGGCTAGAAACCAGAACTGAACCCATGGTGCTAAATATGGGTCCTCACCACCCCTCTATGCATGGGGTGATGCGGTTGATTATGACTCTAGATGGTGAGGATGTAGTCGATTGCGAACCAGTAATGGGATACCTGCATCGGGGGATGGAAAAAATTGCGGAAAACCGCACCAACATTATGTATGTCCCTTATGTGAGTCGCTGGGACTATGCAGCAGGAATGTTCAACGAAGCTGTCACCGTTAATGCTCCAG
>JAUJND010000084.1 GCA_030446505.1 Chroococcidiopsidaceae cyanobacterium YX2bin18
GTGGAGACGGGGGTGGTTATTTATTCGGTGACGACGGCAATGACACCATAGTAGGTGGATCTGGAGTTGATAGCCTATACGGCGGCAGTGGTGACGACAGTTTATCAGGGCTTGGTGGCTATGACTCCCTACACGGCGGTATAGGTGCCGACGTGCTCAACGGTGGAGACGGGGGTGGTTATTTATACGGTGAAGACGGTAATGACACCATAGTAGGTGGAGCCGACGGCGAGACTCTACAGGGTGGCGCAGGTGACGACAGTTTATCGGGACTAGGCGGATATGACAACCTAGACGGCGGCATGGGTGCCGACGTTCTCAACGGTGGAGCCGGAGGTGGTTATTTATTCGGTGACGACGGCAATGACACCATAGTAGGTGGTGGTGACTATGACAACCTATATGGCGGCATAGGTGCCGACGTGCTTGACGGTGGAGACGGGGGTGGTTATTTATTCGGTGACGACGGCAATGACACCATAGTAGGGGGTACTGGTGGCGACTATCTCAATGGCGGCAGTGGTGACGACAGCATGACGAGTGGCGCGAGTAACGATGCCTACGTCGTTGACAGCTTGGGGATGTCATCACGGAAGAGGCTGGCGCAGGTATAGATGTAGTCTATTCTAACATCACCTATACATTAGATACCAACCTGGAGAACTTGTACCTGCAAGGTTCTAATGCGATCAACGGCATAGGTAACAAGCTCAACAACGATATTAGGGGTAATCATTCCAACAATACCTTAAACGGCGAAGCTGGCGATGACTACTTACTTGGCTTCAATGGTGATGATAGCTTAAATGGTGGTGCGGGTAACGACACCTTAGAAGGTAGTAGCGGTACTGACAGTCTAGCTGGTGGAACTGGCAACGACACCTACCGTGTTTTCAACGAAGGCAACAACCCTAACCCAGATACGATTACAGAGAACTCTAATGAAGGCATCGATACTATTGATGCTTATGTCAGCTATACGCTGGATGCGGGTAGCCATGTTGAGAACTTGAACCTAATGCCAGGAGGGGGCAATCTCGACGGCACAGGCAACGAATTCAACAACACGATCTCAGGCAATGACGGCGTTAACTCTTTGTCGGGTAAAGAGGGCAATGACGAGTTGTATGGTGCAGCAGGCAATGACAATCTTGACGGTGGAGCAGGCGACGACTTTTTGAACGGTGGAGCAGGCAGTAACACGCTTGCTGGTGGAGCTGGCGACGATCTCTACCTCGTAGATGTTGGTAGCAACGTTATTACAGAGAATTTAGGAGAGGGAACAGATACAGTTGAGTCTTCCTTCACTTGGACACTGGGTGACAACCTGGAAAACCTGACTCTCACCGGTAGCAGAACTATCAACGGCACAGGCAACGACCTCGACAACAGCATCTCTGGTAATACTGCTAACAATATTCTGTCTGGTAATGCAGGTCATGACATCCTAGCTGGTGGCTTAGGTTATGACACCCTCAACGGCGGCGACGGGAATGACGAGTTATTGGGTGACTCAGGCAATGATCTCCTAGATGGCGGACTAGGTGATGATACCGTAGTTGGTGGAACGGGTGTTGACAGGCTTAATGGGGGAGACGGTAGTGACGAGTTGTACGGTGGCTCAGGCAATGACTTCCTAGATAGTGGACTAGGCGATGACGTTATGGTGGGTGGAACGGGCAACGACATTTACATTGTTGAAAGTACCACTGATCTAATTCGGGAATCGTTAAGTGCAGGTACGGATGTTGTTGAGTCTTCCGCCAGTTATACCCTGACAGCCAACGTGGAGAAACTTACTCTCACGGGTACTGATAATATCAACGGTACGGGCAATAACCTCAAAAACACCATTACAGGTAATATCGGCAACAACATCCTCAGCGGTGCATCAGGTGTTGATGCCCTGACAGGCGGAGATGGCAGTGACATCTTGATGGGCGGTTCTGGCAATGACGTGCTAACTGGCGAAGGTGGTAGCGATAAATTCCTTTACAACACCAACGCGACCTTTAGCACTTCTGCTGTTGGGACTGATACGATCACTGACTTCATCTCCGGCACTGACCAATTTATCTTGGATAAAACGACGTTCAAGGCTCTTACCAGTGCTCCTGGTGTTGGGTTTAGTAACGCAGGCAATTTTGCTATTGTTGCAACTGATACTGAAGTTGCAACCAGCAGTGCCTTTATTGTTTACAGTGGCAACGGCAACTTGTTCTATAACCAGAATGGGGCAGCAGGCTTGGGTACAGGTGCTCAGTTTGCCATACTCACGGGCGCTCCAGTTATAGCTGCTACAGAGTTCGTGATTCAGGCATAACAATACCTAAACTGAATTGAGTTGAGTAGCAGCAGGGCTAGAAATCCTCTAGCTCTGCTTTTTATTTGGTTGAGCTGATGTAAGCGATCGCTTTTTTGTGGCTTAAAAGGACGGAGGGCGATCACTCTTTGAGATAGTTTTAGCAAAGAAGTTGAGCGATTACAGATAATTTTTGAGGTAAAGGTGCGATCACTGTTTGAGATAGTCTGAGGTGCAGAAAATCAACGGCGATCAGTTTAGGGTAATACTTGAGGTAAAGGTGCGATCGCTCTTTGACTAGGGGAAGTGTGTTAAGCGATCGCGCTCGGCTAAATAGAGGAGCGATTGCGCTTGTAAGGTGAAGAAGCGATCGCACAATGCAGAAAATTAACGGCGATCGCATTCTTCGTAATACTTGAGGTAAAGGGGTGATCGCCTAAAGACTAAATAGATCCCCAACCCCCTTCACAAGGGGGCTAATAGCGACAACTGTTGAATTAAACACAGTTAAATTAATCCCCGCAACTTTCCACAAGAGAAGCACTGGGGGGATTGTTATTGCTATGCTATGACAAATGTATGACAAGAGCCAATGAAGCGAACAGTTTATATTCCAGACGAGATGGATAAAAGAATTGACGACTACTTGCAAGAACATCCTGATGAAACGCTTTCTAGTATCATCCAAGAAGCAATACAAAGCAAGCTCGCTCAAAAAGATGTATCCGAACTTTTAGCTTTAGCAGGTATTGTTAAAGGCGGTGCGTGTAACGCCCGCGATCGCGCTGAAGATGCTGTTTTTAGCAAAGAAAAACCTTGAAGCGACTAGTTCTGGATGCGGGTCCGCTGATTGCATTATTTTCTAGGGAAGATACCGATCATGTTGTATGTAAATCTGGATTCGAGCAATTAAACCAAACTCGCACAGTTTTATTAACACCAATACCAATTATTTTTGAAGTATATAAATGGTTTTTATACAAAGAAAACCCTCTTGTGGCGCAAAAAATCTTTAAAGCAATGCAGAGCAGTTTGGACACTGTTTCTATAGATCGAATAGACTTAGATACACTTCACTCAATTATTCAAGAACTAGGGCAGTGGCGGGGTAGTCTAGAAGATGCGACAGTAATTTTGATGGCGCAACGCTACCATTGCCCAGTTTGGACACTCAACTACCGAGATTTTGGAGCTTTCAGTTCGCTGCAATTTTGGAATCCTAGCTAAACTATGTAGAAAAAGTAAGATTACTTTTTGGAGACTGGGAAGGCAGAAATGCGATCGCACTTACCAAATTACAGAGTGATCGCTGAGAGCAGAAAAGTGTAGCAGTGAGAAATTTTATGTCTTAGAAATAAGAAGATTAGACAACAGCGATCACGCTTGTAAGCTGAAGAAGTAATCGCACAATGCAGAAAATTAAGGGCGATCGCATTCTTCGTAATACTTAAGGTAAAGGGGCGATCGCACTAATTACTCTTTCACGCTTTCCTCAGACAGTAAGCGCTTATACTTACCTAAACGGTGAGCCGTCAAAGGACTATGGCGGATATCAGCTTCTACCATTCCAATCAATTCATCTAGTGCCAATGTAACAGCCTCAAGCTGTTGGTTGCTTGCCCGCAATCGCTCAACTGTGAGCTTGACTTTCTCTGGATCGGGTAGTTTTTTGATTTGAGTCATAGTAAGTCAAAATCCCTTTTGGCTTCTTGAATACTTGCTTGTGAAGCAGCAACGGCAGCTTGTGCTTGTTCGATAGTTTGGGCTAGTAAATTCAGCATAACAGCAGGAGCCAAGGGTTGAGATTCTGCAATCCTCAGCAAAAGTATACCCAGACGAGAATAAGGCTCTGTCAAGCGCTCTCTGGCATTCTGGAGTTGTTCTAGTGCCAGAATCGTTATCTCTATCTCACCAAACTGTTCAAAATTTGCTAATTCTGTTGCTGCTGCGTCGTTCATGCCTTCCACTAACTGTCGCTGCAAGCTAAAGATAGTGGTTAGGGTTTCGTTCGGTAGCCTTGCCATTATGCCTAATTTATAGAACAACCTCATCCAATTCTATGAATGCTGATTTTGGATACCTGTATTAAAACTGATTCGGTTAAGGGCAAAATTACTTGCCTGTGAAAGATTATGTGCGATTACACAGTGTAAAAAATAGAGGATGATCGCTCTTTGAGAGTTTGCAAGAGTAGAAAGTGATCACAGTTTCTATATGAAACGAGGATGCGATTACTTTTTATTACCTCAGAAGAATGTAGGGAGATCGCTTTTGACTAGGAGAAATGTGTTAAGCGAGCGCCCGCGGCGAAATAGAGCAGCGATCACGCTTGTAAGGTGAAGAAGAGATCGCACAATGCAGAGAATGAACGGCGATCACATTCTTCGTAATACTTGAGGTGAAGATGCGATTGCGATTACCTACAGGCTTCTCAATTCTGGCTCTGAGATTGGCTCTTTTGGAGCTAAAAATTTCTCCCAAACTCTAATTTGTTCTTGGGCAGCTTGATAAGCATCAGTACCACGCGGAATTTGTTTAGCGATCGCAATTCCACCAGGAATATCACTCTCACCCCGACTACGAGCGATGTTTAACATTTGCTGACTCCATTGCGCGATCGCTATATTCACATCAACTCTTAACGGACTTGTAGTTGGTACTCGCCCAGCTAAACGAATCGCCTGTGCTAGAGCCTCTGGCGTTCCCTGAAGTGCTAACTGACGCGCCTCCTGCCGATTAAGCCTGGCTTGAATTTGCCCCCGCCAATCATTTATTGCCGCTTGTGCTTCCCTAGAGAGCGCCCGTCCTGGTCGAATTTGTTGCGCGGCGGTGATTGCACTAGTAAGATTGCCACTGCTAGCTAGTAATCGTGCCTGATCTAGATAAGGCTGATCTTGACTTCGCTGAATTTTCCGCGTCCAGTTCCAGATTTTGCTTTGAGCTTCTCGATAAAGGGCGCGACCTCTAGTGATCTGACTTGCCTCAGTAATTGCCGCTTGCAAAGAAGTGACATCCTCTAAAATTGCTAAGTTTTCCGCACGATCTAGGAATGGTCGGTCTTCAATTGTCTCTACTTGCCGCCGCCAGCGATTAACTTCTTGATTAGCTTCGGATGAGCGGGGATTTGTATCTGGGACAAGTTGAGCTTCAGCGATCGCTGCTGTTAAGTCAGCAACAGTTCCTTGTTGTGCTAGGTCACGCGCTCGATCAAGATGAGCTACGTCTTCTATTTCTACCTGCCAACGAGCAACTAATTCCTGTGCTTTGTTATACAAAGGTCGCTCGGCAGCAATCTTTTGGGCGATCACAATCGCTGCTTCTAAACTGGGAATTGTCCCAATCCAAGCGCTTTGCCATGCTTGAGCTATGGTAACCAAATCTTGCGCTTCCAACTGAAGTTTGGTACTTTCAGGGATTTGATTAGCAATTGCGATCGCTGCTGACGCATCCCGCCTGTCTAATGCTTCTTGGGCTAAATCTAGCATTTTATGCCCAAACTCTGGAATTACTTCTTGAGCATCTTTGTAAATATAACTATTTGCCCCAATCGACTCTGCCAACTTAATCGCTGCTAATAGATCTGCTACTCTACCTGTTTTCGCCAGACTTTGGGCTTTTGCCAACTTGTTGCCATCTGACCGCGCCGTCTCAATCCGATTTTTCAGTTCCTCATACTTAGTAGTCGCCCAGTATTCATTGTTGATGTTGAGCAAGCGTACAGCAGTCATAAAAGCTTGATGCCAACGTTGTTTAGGCAGTTGTGCTTCTGCTGCTTGATAGATCGCTTCTGCCTCCGACCAGATAGACTGCCAGCGTTTAATTTGCTTTTCTACCGCTTGATACGCAGGAACATCTTCAGGAATTTTACGCGCAATCGCTATTGCTTCTTGTAACTTACCTGCTTGAAAGGCAGTGTCACCTAAATTTAAAATTTCCAGTGACCACTGTTCTAGGAAACGATTAATTTCCTCACGCAGCGGATGATTATTTGGTAGAGCTTTGACAAGCGTGATCGCTTCCAGTAAGTCATCTACAGTCTGTTTATTTGCCGCTACCTGAGCGCAGTGAAGACGCACAGATGCCGAAGCCATTGCCAGAAAATTGACGGGCAGTTTGGGGCAGCTTGGCAGCTTCAGCAGCATCGCCACTGCTATAAATCCCATGCCACCAGAAATCAAGCCTCCCAACACCGTCCATAACACCCAGTTTCTCGACCACTTGCGCCATTTTGGATCAGGAGTAAGCTTACCCCCATTATCTTGTGGTTGCGCTAAAACAGATTCTCCTGCAAGGCTGTCTTCTGGAACCGAGTTACGCTTGCTTGAAGTTGACTGAAGTGGTGATCCCATTATCGTTGGTAGTGCTGGACTTATACTTTGTTGCGGTACACGCCCATCAGAATACCTATCCTGTGGGTGTTGAGAACCAGGACCTGTTGGAGATTTAGGATGGCTGGCATCTGCTATTTTTTTCCTAGCAGACCAACTTTCAGGAATGCCTTCTCTCATTGCTCACCCCAAAATAGTCGTACTACGGTCTTGACTCTGGTTAAAATAAGCCATCGTAGCCATCCTACCTCCCAACCTAGAAAAAGCTATATTTTTTCATCAAGATTTTTCCAATAGAGACATTGCACACAATGTTTGCAGAAGCGATCCCCAAGGACAATAGGAACAAACCCAGCGAACGCTTAAGATTCAGCCTGCAAATCTACGATTAATTGTGCCAGTTCATCACTACTTGCCTGGTATATTTTTCCACAGAAGTGACAGGTTGCCTCAGCCCCATTATCTTTTTCAATCATGTCTTGCAGTTCCGTTTGCCCCAGCATCTTTAAAGCACCCAAAACTCTGGCAAAGAGCAACCACAGTGAAAGCGCACTAGCTGAGTTTCTGGCAGAATTTCTAGCCCCATATCTCCCAGTAATTGCTCAAAGATTTCTGGTAGCGTCTTTCCCGCCTGCAACAGTGGTGTAAATCGGAAAGTGCTGAAACTCGCGATTCTAAAGTTTGAACTAATGTTTCGTCTCTTGCAGCTTTGGGTAGCACTTGAATTAATAGTCCACCAGCTGCTTGGACTCCGCTACTGCCAACGAAAACACCCAAAACCAAAGCCGAAGGTGTCTGTTCAGAATTCACCAGGTAGTGAGTTACGTCATCACCAATTTCACCTGAAACTAGTTCAACAGTGCTGGCATAAGGGTACGCATATCCTACATCTCTCACCACATATAGGTAGCCATCTTGTCCTACCGCAGCACCAACGTCTAATTTGCCCAAAGCATTTGGCGGTAGTTCCACTGGCTGGATTGTCTACGTAACCGCGTACAGTTCCATCTAATCCAGCATCGACTAGAATTCCTTCTAAGGGACCGTTACCTTTAATCCTTATATTGACCCGCGAACCTTCCGTTTCATATTTGAGGCAAGTAGTAGTCCTGCTGACATGGTGCGACCCAGAGCCGCTGTTGCTACATAAGAAAGTTTATGTCGCTGTCTCGCTTCTTCAGTGAGCCGGGTCGTAATCACACCTACAGCACGAATTCCACCTTCGGCTGCTGTTGCCGAATTAACTGATCTGCCATGAAAAACCTTACATTTCTTAACAGTACTATCTTTTTTATTCTAAGTTGGAGACAGTGACGGCGGGAGAAGAATTTAGGAGCTAGAAGTCAAAAGATGTCACTGCTTTCCTGCTTTGTCATACTAAAAAATAATCATCTACTGGGCGTAAAGGTTATCATGCTGGGTAATTTTCAACAAAGCCAACTTCGGATTGAGGTTGAAGCATCGGAAACTGCAATTCGAGATAGTTTACTCCGTCCTATGCAGCTACAACAATGGCTGTTTAATTCCCCTTGACCACAGGAATGCCAGAACAATTGCATCAAGGACTCACATTTACTAGTTGGACTGGACCAGTCACTATTCGTCATCAAGTAGAGGTAGCGACACCCACCTGCTTGCGCCTATTACTCAGTCAGGGAATTGACGGGTTTCATGAATGGTATTGGGGAGAAGGTTGGGTACAATCTCGCTTGGAAGGAATATCAATGCTGCCGCTAAATTTAGGTCAAACGCTCAACTTACTGCGCTTACGTCAGTTTTTAGCTGCTCAGCCTCGCGGTGTTTCCTGATATTATCTCGGTCTAACGCTAGCAGTACAAGTAAAGTATATCTAAATAGGTTGTGGAGGAGGAATTCCTTAAAGTGAATTAATGGATTCTCTGTGTCCAGCCACATGAATGCAGTAGTCAGGCAAACATGGGCGCGTAGTACAAGGAATTAATTTAATTTCACTGTAAATATCCAAAAGCACTTTAATTGAATTCCTGATCGAGCGATCGCTCTTTCAAAGAGCGCCAGAATCCAGCACTATGAAAAATTCAAGATATATTTAACATTCTTAACAACTCAGCCTAAAATCAATAAGTAAGGCAGTTTATTTTCACGAAATAATGAGCAGCTAAGTATAATTCCTTACATCTAAAAGGACAAAAATTCTTGTATGCCAGACCCCTTAATGTATCAGCAGGAGACCTTCGTCGTCCTAGAACCCAACCAACCAGAGCAATTTGTTACGCCGCTAGAGCTATTGGAAAAGCTTAAGGAAATTCTCAGCCAACGACAGCAGGATTTACCAAGAGAGCTACATAAGTTTGAATCTATTGAAGCTCAAGCTCAACATTTACTAGATACTAGCTGTGAACTTGATCTTGAACCTGGGCAATATTTACATTGGTACGCTGTGCGCTTGGAGAAATAATTTTGAGTTGTTAGTAATTAGAGGTTACTCCTAAAAACTAACAACAGATAAAATCAGGTTTCTACCTTTGGAGTAGCAATCAGCGCTAAATTAATCTCGTCTTCAGCTGGCTGAGTCACCTTAACTCGCACTCCAGGACCAAAAAAGCTTTCCATCTTTTCTTGCTTCTGCTGCCAAACTTCCAACGGAATCAGTGGTGAATAAAATTCCAAAATCAACGTATACGCCCCCTCAATTTCAATTTCCTGTAACCCTTTAATAACTGGTCGTTCCTCATCTGTGGGGCTAAACCCCAAGTGAGACAAAGAGGTATCAAGGTGTGCCTCTGGACCGTAAAGATATCGAGTGACATCTCCGCGAATTTTATCTTGAGTGGCAGTTGCTTGCTGCTGTCGCAGGGCAAGTACCTCTGGGGTAGTGGGTTGGCTGAAAGGTATAGGCTTTAGTTCAGAGGCTTTGAGCGCTAATCCTCCCAGGAAGAGAGGAATTCCGTAGAAAAATCCGACTAAATTCAGTGTAGGATTACCCAGAAAATAGGCGGCGAATCCGACAACTGTTAAAACACCACCGATTGTTAAACCGAGTGTTCCTAGAGAAGTTTGACGTAGCATGATAATAAGGTAGTAAGCGCAATTACTTCAGTATTATCATCGGCTTTTACTTACTGATTAGCAGATGATATTACTAATTAAGTAGCCAGTGTTAGCCTGCTGTAACTTTAAGAGGCACTAAATTAAGTCAACCTAATTAAAGATGAAACGCTCTACTAGATATTAATCAGGTTCTGCACTAGCTTTAATTACTGCGAAGACAACCCTTTGCCAGGTCGTACTCATCCTCAAAGACTCGATGCTGCAAGTTGCCCGCGCAAGAGAAGCAACTATTTATGCAAATTTACCTTCCCTACCTTAAGTAAGTGAAAGGTAGGGAAGCGACAATAGAAGATACTTAGTTTAATGTTGTTGCCCAGTTTTTCCCCAAGGTCTAATCTCTAGTGTGTTGTTCATGGTGTTAGCAATAGCAGATACAGAAGTGCCTTTATTCAAAGCATGCCGCCAAGAGCAGCTTGCCCCTTAAGACTCGCCTTAAAGTAAGTGCATATCTTTATGTCTAATAACGTATTACTGCTAGTATCAGTGCCAAAGGGGAATTACAGTCGGCAAGCCTTTGTAAATTATTGAACTAAGAGTTGGGAGCATCTGTTGTCTAGATTTGATTGTCTTGCTCCCAACGACGCTTGAGCTTTATCTGGCAAGCAGAGAGTTAAGTGCGGTTCAAGAGTTCGATAGCGGATTATATGCCGTCTCATCGGACACATCATTTCCCTGGGTACTGATGCCTTTAGCAGAGTTCAGACCCAGGCTGCCGTCTGGCATTACTTGCGCTAGCAGCTTGATGTAGTTATCACCGTCAGAACTCAACATCGCACTCCCTTGCCGAAAGTCCAGATTGAGATTAGAGAGCGGATTAACCAGTTTTGTAAGGATTGTAGCGTTACTTACCCCATTATCAGAGGTAGTCTGCAACCCGTTCACAAGTAAATTATCGTTGTTGATATCTACAGTATTAGTATTCAGAGTATCTGTGCTAGTTGGAGCAATATTCAATACAGACGTTTGATAGAATGCGGTTGGCGTGTAAGCGTCGTTCTTGTTAAGTTCGGTGCTGGCACCAATAGTCTGACTATTATTGTCAATTAGGGTGCTCGCCGAGGTAGTGTTGGAGTTAGATATCAAATCGGATGAACTAGAAACTAAACTGTTTGCCGAGGAGCTTAGAGTTCGTGACGCAGGTTTGGCGTTCTTAAATAAATAGACAGCGTCTTGGTAGTCACCGTTTCTACCGACATTGGTACCAACGTCACAAGTGGCGATCCAAGTATTAGAAACAGTAGAGCCATTCGCTTTGATTAGAGGGTATATACGCCAAGCACGCGTGTTGGCTGTACCGTTCAAATTATCGTCTGTGAAACCGTCACCACGTTTGAGGGCGAAGGGGCTATTTGGATTAAAATCTACGGTGCTGCTTGTAGGTATGGTGTTCTTACCGTTTACTAATATCTTGGGCAGCAGCTTTTGATTCTCCCCGCCACTCCGGTCGTTGCTGCCTGGTAAATTATCGTGTTGGATCCGACCAGCCAGTGCAAAGAGAAAACCACTTCTGCCCCCAGTACCAGCTTTTGCTTGAAACCCTACACCGGCGTGTGCTTCATCCGAGGTGCTACTGTATGCTGCGATCGGGAACAACTCCACAGGTTTGCTGGCATCAGCACGCATCCAGTAGGGTGAGTAAACCTCATCGCCGAACAAAGTCCTGCTAACCCCTAATTTGTTGTCCTCCGAACCTATATCGGTAGTCCACCCAAAGGAACGGACTACTTCTGCTAGCGAAGCCTCGAAGTCGCTGGTAATATTGGTAGCGTTAAGCCCTGCCAGATTCACCTTTGTTGTCCGCTGGTCAGGATCATTACTGCTGATTGTCAGCGAGGCGTAGTTCTCACCGTTCTTTGTGTGTGTTGGCGAGTCACCCACAGCCAAGGTGGCATCCCGCTTGGGCAAAAACTGAACTGGAAGGTTGATAGAGCCACCAGCCTGCTATGGTTAAGGGCAGCTTTACGGTATTTGCAAACTTGAAGTCAGCCTCTTTCATGGTCGGCAAGCCGTCCTGCGATCGCATTATTCTTTTCCTGCGAGTCGCCGAATCTCAGTCCTGTAATCGTCAAAGCCTGATTACCTGTATTGCGGAGAGTGAGATTTTTAGATAAACGTGCCTGCTCGTTGAAAGTGCTGAAAACCATACGGTTCTGCACAACACTAGTATTGGGGTGATAACTTGAAGGTTTGGACCCGCTGCGGCAACTTGGAAGCTACTTGCCGATTTATTAAGTTCAATGAAGTTAAGACTATCCGGATTGTTTAGCGTATCGACATTGGTAAAAGTAGAACCTTGAACATTTGGGTCTAAGGCAATGCTGGATGTTGTAGAAAAAAGATCTGTTGCCATGATACCTACTCCTCTATTAATTTAGTAGAACAAAAAACAGTTTGGTGTTTGAATAAATACTTAAAATTCAGTGCTACGTTGGTTCAACTATCTCAGCAAACTTAGAGAAAAACCATGCTAGCAATAAACAAGACAATCTACTCAATCTTTAAGCAATATTTATAGTGTTGTATAAAGTTCAATCAAAAACAAGTGAGCTTTCGCCAATAGAATTGTAAATTTTTATACGTTAAAATCTATGTACAGTACTATTACGCAAATATTATCTAGCTAGGGCTAACCTAGTAGGTGTCCGTCATCTAACAGATTTAGAACTCTGAGACAATCTTTATACCTATTGTTAAAAATTTCCGGCGTTGCTGAATCAAGATATGAAACGATAAGGAACTGGAACATCCCAGAATTGGAGATAGTGAATTAACAAACGAATAGAGTGTCTCAGCATTTGTTTTGATTTTGAGTAACGTAAAGTTTTACGATGCAGTCGGGCTAAGTAATGCCGTAGGCGAGTATTTTCTCCCTCCACCCTTGTCATATAGGTCTTGCTGATAATGTGATCTGCGTTAGAATCAAACTAGAATAGACTTTCCAGCCATCTGTAACGTAAAAATAACATTGCCATTTGCTAACACTGTCCCACAGCGGTTGAAAAGTTTGGACACTATGGTCGCCCAAAACCCACCCGATAATCCCTTGTTTAAAGTGATCTACTGCTGTCCACAGCCAGATTTTATTTTTTTGACCCAACAAAAGTTTCCAATTCATCAACTCTCCTACTTGTGGAGTTGTCTGTGGGTCATAGGCATCTGGGAGAAGTTCCCCTATTTGTCTTACCCAAGTAATTATGGTGGTATGGTGTACTCCTTTCACCCTCTCAATCGCACGCAAACCCATACCATTGACGTACATTTTCAAACATTCTCGCTTGAACTCGTCGGAATAACCTTGATGTGAATTATAGTCGGTGATAAATTGGCGTGAGCAGTTCACACAGATATAGTTTTGTTTGCCTCTGTTTTTACCGTTTTTACGGATATGTTTAGATTTACACTCAGGACATTGCATCAAAATCATTCTCAATTCATATCTTAATTATGCAACGCCAAATTTCCCAGCACCCATTTAGAACTAATTTGGCGTTATTTTAAGAAAATTCTATTGCTGACCTTATAGGAGAAATAGGTTTCTTTCTATTAAATTACACTGCTAGCTAGCAAAGTTACTTAAAAGGGGTTCATAACGCTTTTAAAGTAAAGTCACTGAAATCCAACTCTAGCATCGACTGGGAGTAGACATCCTGCCCAGTTGATAAAATAGTATCTAAGGCTATCCTATAGAAATATATATTGTGTTAACTGCAAGATAATTTATCACTTAGTATAAAAGAGACATTCAATCTTAAATCAATTTCATTACCAATCATTTTGAAGTCGCAGCATAAAAAGACTTTCTAGAGTAAGTCTTTGTGTTCTTTAATTATTTTTGCAGCACTGTTGAGGGTGTTAAGCACTTCTATCCTTAATATGCAATTCTAATTATTTTATATCAATTGAATTTGTTTTTGTTATTGATTAATGTATAGTGTAATGTATACTATTAACTTGAACTTTTAAATGACAGCAAAAATTAGAAAACAGATTTATATTGAGGCGGATCAGGATGTCTTAATCAAGCAGCTAGTTCACCAAAAAGGTGGCTCAGAAGCCGAAATCATCCGCCAGGCGATCGCTTTCAATATTTTTATCTTTTCAGTCTCAACTCTGGATCTAAGTGCTTGGGAGCAAGAACGGGCGTTTATCCAGAACTTGATAAGCTCAAGGACCGATACCAGGAGCGCGAACTTGGCAGCGAGACGATTTACATGAACGGTAGAATTTTGGTTGATACCAATATCCTTGTCTACGCTACGATCGTTCCGAGTCAGAAAAGCAGTGAGCAAGCACTCTCCTATTTTGGAGCAGTTGATGACGGCAAAAACTGGAGTGATTAGCACTCAGGTATTAGCTGAATTTTTTGTAACGGTGACACGGAAGATTCAATTGCCACTTTCTCCTGCTCAAGCTATGAGCGGATTGGGAACTACTTGCGCTCTGGACTGTAATAGAAGTAAACGGATGGGTAGTATTAGAGGCAGTGCGGGGAGTGCGCGATTATCAGTTTAGTTACTGGGACGCTCAAATCTGGGCGACAGCTAAATCAAACCAAATTGGTGTAGTTTACAGTGAAGACTTCAACGTAGGAGTGGTAATTGAAGAGTGCATTTATTAACCCACTAACGTTAAATGTTAAATGAATAGCTATAACTCCTTGCTGAAATCAAAGTTATTGCCCTGACCGCCAGTAACAAAGAGAAATCTGCGTCTATTCAACTTAGAAAGGGCAGACCTGCCAAAGTGGCATCTACACTGGCAGATATTCGTTGGATGAAGATAGAGGAGTTTCTCAACAGCAGCGCTCTTGCCCCTAATTCACGCAAAGTCTATGAGCGGAACTCAAGCGTTTCCTCGCCTGGACTGAACTACTGTGGGGTGAAATCAAACTGCGCCATATCAGTCGGGGTACAAAGCTTACCTGATGGAAGAAGTCAGGACAGATAAAGACAAGCCTTTATCCAAGAGTCGTGTCAACAGTGCGATACCAAAGGTACTGCGAAGGCAGATCGCTACCCTCAAAAGTTTCTTTAGTTGGATGGGGGCAAACTTATCCTGAAGGGGTCGCCACTAACCCGACAGTAGGAGTTAAGTTTGAGAAAATCCCCTTGCTACCTGCTCAAAGCTTGACACCTGAGCAAATGCAGCAAGTGTGGGAAGTGATAAATTATCTGGGTGAAACACGGGAGCGAGACACAACATTAGTCCACCTTCTAAGTCATGGGTTGAGAGCAGGAGAAATTGTTGCACTTAACGTTGGTGCTTTTGATGGCAAACTGTTGTTTATTGCTGATACTAAGAACAATGAGCCACGACTCGTGCCGCTAAAGAAACAGAGTCGTCAAGCATTGCAACAGTATCTGACTTGGCGAGTCTCCCAAGGGGGAAGTGCTGAATTGCGATCGCCCACTAATTCTCTCGCATCATGTTGTACGTTAGGGACAAAGGTTGAGCTATCACGGTATTTATTTTGCTATTGAGAAGATAGGGGAGTTAGCAGAAATTCCAGATTTGCACCCACACGCCTTTCGCCATACTTATGCAACTGAGTTACTGCTACAAGGTCTTGACCCTACCCATGCGCGGAAGCTGACGGGTCACAAGAATGAATTGGCTTTCAAGCGCTATACACTGCGGAGTGAGCAAGAAGCGGCGATTTCTGCTTACTATCGAGCAATTGGCGAGGAATAAGATGAGGAAGATGTACACGTCTGAATTACCAAGTTTTTACCATTTAGTCATTAAGTCATCATAAAAAGCCATAAACCTTTATGATTTATGACACGCGCTACACTCCGAACTAGCGAGCCAACTCGTATTTGCTATTTGCGACACGATAGTTATGCCAAGACCCAAAGCATTGGGGGAGCGGCTGGGTTATAAGGGAGAGCGTATTTATGCGTATTTATAGTAAGCCTGTTCTCTGGACTAGTTCGTACTTCGTTGCTAGTTGCGGTGGAGTGACTAGAGAAACTTTATGCAAGTATATTAGACCTCCTGCGTGAATAATAATGTAGTGTGACAGTTGGGGGTTGGCGGGAAGCAAAAAGGTGTAAATGCTGGACAGAAATGTAGCTCAAAAGCGCAAATGCAATAGATAGAGTTGGAGCATCTATCAAATACTGAATTTAAGCGATTGTCTGGATTGAGTCGTGGGACGTTTAGGGAGATGGTGGAGGTCTTACGTCCACATCTGGGGCGGCAAGGACGACGAGGAGGACAGGCAAAACTGAATGTCGAGGACCAATTGCTGGTGGCGTTGGAATATTGGAGGGAGGATCTGCGTCAGTTCCACATTGGGGTGAGTTGGGGATTCCACGAAACCACGGTAGGGCGAATCATTAGAAAAATTGAAGGCTTATTGATTAAATGTGGCAAGTTCCGGCTACCAAGTAAGCGTGCCTTGTATCAACCTGGATGGGAGTGGAAAGTGATGGTGTTAGATGTAGGTGAAATGGAAATCGAACGCCCGAAAAAAACAAAAACAATATTACAGTGGCAAACAACATTGCCATACAATAAAGGCACAGATGTTAGTAGAGTTTGACACTGGACAGGTAATCTGTACCGATGTAGACAAGGGCAGAGTACATGATTTCAAGTTACTCAAGCATAGCCGTCTGCCCTGCGTGCCGTCGCAGTTGTGTTTAGCAGATAAAGGTTATCAAGGCAAAGGCTTTCGGCATCGGAGCGCTTGTCTCCCCACGAAGAAACCCCGCAATCAATCCTTGCCAGAAGAGGAAAAGCAGCATAATCGTGCTTTAGCACGACTGCGGGTTCGCGTTGAACATGTCATCCGTCGTTTCAAGATTTTTCGCCTCTTTTCTGGACGTTATCGCAACCGCAGACAGCGTTTTGGCTTACGCTTAAATTTGATTGCAGGGTTGCTCAACTACGAACTGGCACATCCTGCTTGATTCATGCAGGATGTCTATTGGACATTCAGGAGTCAGAGTAAACGCGCCGCCTATGTACGCCTGCACTCTAAGTCGGCTTCCAAATGTTGTTTTGCCTCCTAGCTCAAAGGTACTTTACTAACCTTAAAATACCGCCCAGCTAGCCTTGGCTCAATTTTTACTCAGGTTAGTTTGGCTATTGTAAGGTTGAATAGAGATAAATGAAACAACCGATTGATTTCTAAAGGAAAGCTTTTCACACTTCAGCCGGAGCGTTTAACCTGCTCTTGTTTCGGAAGCTCAGTATCTTGACCCTCACTGCATCATGACCCAATTTATTTCTATGAACCAACTACCCAATCAACCACCAAATGCTTTCGATGCCAATGAACCTCAAAATCTGAATGTATTAAACATTCCTGAACAGGAAGTTAGTAGTTCCAACTGGGCAGCAAATTCTGAGTTAGGTAACACGCCTACTAATAGAAAAATTATTAAAAATCTTAAGCATATCTACGCCATGCTCCTAGTCGGTGGCTTGATTGTAGGGGGAGTTATATCGGTAGGGATTATTACTGCTCTTAATAAACTGGAATTAACAGATGTACCAGCAAGGGTCGATGAAAGATAGGTTTATATTTCACTATTTATATTTATATTCCATATTCCATAAACGTTTATGGAATTTTTACAACATTTTTACAACAATTGCAGTTCATTAAGTGAAAAATGCCGCCTTTGTTCTAAACTCTCCCCTGCCTAAGCACAACAATTTCATGGCGCAGCAGGCGACGGCTGTTAGGATGCAAAACTTTGTCACGATCGTCGTTCTTACTATCGTCATCGCGGCGTAAAGAATTACAACCACACGCAGTGGCGACAACAAGTGTCCCTGGAAGCGGTGGGTTGAACCCACGTTGTCACGCTCTCAATTCCTGTCCCTGCTGCTCCAGCTGCTGTTGCTCATTGGTATCGGGAGACAAAGACCTCGCCTCTACACGCGCTTGGAGCAGAACTGCGGTTGGGTAATGACCGCGTTGCCAAAATTGACCCTGTTCACTGCTTAGGTTTAACTGAGTTACAGATCAAGACTCTACTGGTGCGTATCCTCGATGGCTTCTCGCAACACAGTGGAATTAAGATTGATACCAACTTGCAGTCGGAGATATAATCTGAGCTAGCGTCTGCTACCTAAATAATGGACGGGGTGATTATGGGGAGAGTGAGTCAAGCAGCACCTCAGTTATCTGTGGCGCAAGTTCAGCAAAAAATTAAAAAGCACCCAACTATTGGTTAAGGCAGAAATGGCAGGTGATCTAACAACGCTTTGGTAGACTCTAGACCAGCTAAAGAGATCGCTACACATACAGGGATGTGGGGTTGCCAGCGTTCAAAGTTATCTCAGAGTACAACTGTTATGCATCAATTCCAGCTTGATTGTGTTTGTAGACTCTGAGAGAATGCTTGCCCTCGATGAGTTCATTTTTTCAAGGGATATCTTGTATGGTTGCAGCAGAATTCCACCGAGCCAATGCCAATCTAGATCAACTGCTGCGATCACTGACTAATTAGCTCCAGATTGTTGAACTCATTATTAGAGCAAATCTAGAGCAACACTATTAAATGAAAGCTGAAATCAGGGCGAACGAGGGGACTTGAACCCCGAATGGTGGCATCGACAAACCACTGCCTTAACCATGGCTACGCTCGCCATTGCAGTATTTAATATACCATTTTGCGCTCTTGTTTATCCATATATCAAGCCGTATTAGATAGATATTATTTTATTGTTCGCCTCAACCAACTGAATAAGTAGCCAAGATAATACCTTACAAGCTATATCGATCAATGAAGGTATTGTAGCTATGGCACTGAGTTACAAACTGACAAAAAGGCTTTTCCAGTTGATTAACTAGACAAATTACTTTTTTTCAGCAGATTGTGAGAGTTACCTTAAATTAATTGTATCACCTTATACAATTATTGTTGTACTCATAGCACTAATATCACACTCAAAACCTTGATATTGTCAACTCTCAAGCTTTTAGCTGATTAAGTGACAGGAGTAAAGCTACATATGACAAAACAATTTAGTCGACGTAAATTTCTGGTATATAGCTCCGCGACATTGGGAACCACATTTTACTGAAGGCTTGTGCCAATACCCCAACTACTACAGAAAGTCCAACGGCTGATTCATCTCCTGTATCAAACACTAATACTACGAGTGCCGCAGGCGCTACTGGAGACACACAATCAAAGTAGGCATTTTGCATTCACTTAGCGGCACAATGGCAATTAGCGAAAAAGTGTTGTGGACGCTGAACAACTAGCTATTGAAGAAATTAATAATGCAGGTGGAGTGCTAGGCAAACAGATTCAAGCCACTGTTGAAGATGGTGCGTCTAACTGGGACACGTTTAGGGAAAAAGCTACTAAGCTAATTGACCAAGACAAAGTAGTTGCCGTTTTTGGTTGTTGGACTTCTGCTAGTCGCAAGAATGTACTACCCGTATTTGAGCAGAAGAATCATATGCTCTGGTATCCAGTCCAGTATGAAGGGCAAGAGTGTTCTAAAAACATCTTTTATACAGAGGTGCTGGTAACTCCAATCACAAATTGAGCCATCTGTTGATTGGCTGCTGGAAAATAAGGGCAAAGAATTCTTTTTGGTTGGCTCCGACTACGTTTTTCCCCGCACTGCTAACAACATTATTAAAGCGCAGTTGGCAGCTAAAGGAGGTAAAACAGTTGGTGAGGATTACTTACCACTGGGTAACACAGAAGTTACGCCAATCATTACAAAAATTAAGCAGGCTTTACCTAATGGCGGTGTGATTCCTACAACACCCTAAATGGTGATAGTAATGTAGCGTTATTTAAACAGTTGCAAGGTGCAGGGTTGGGACCAGATAAGTATCCCTCAATGTCTGTAAGTATTGCAGAAGAGGAAGTTAAAGCGATCGTCCTGAGTATCTCAAAGGTCACTACGCCGCTTGGAATTACTTTCAAACCGTAGACACCTGCAAATAAAAAGTTTGTCGAGGCTTTTAAGGAAAAGTACGGCGAAGACCGGGTAACAAATGACCTAATGGAAGCTGCTTACATTGCAGTTTATCTGTGGAAACAAGCAGTAGAAAAAGCCGGAACAGCAGATGACTTAGCAAAGGTACGCGCTGCTGCCGACGGTCAGTCATTTGAAGCGCCTGGGGGTTTGTTGCAGATCGAGCCTAACCATCATATTGCTAAGATGGTGCGGATTGGTTAAGTTAGGGAAGAAGGTCTGTTTGAAATTGTTAAGGAAACTGACGCAGCAGTTACTCCAATTCCCTGGAACCAATTTGTTAAGGACACCAAGGGATTTGCTTGCGACTGGTCTGATCAAAACAAAGGCGGAAAGTTCAAGACAACTTAGAGTCGCTTAGGTGAGAGGCAAAAAATTATGAAGGCTAAATTCATAATTTAGCCTTTTTCCTATTCCCTTTCATTAGGAGGAAGCAATTGCTAGCAGGATTGTTGGATGGCTTGTTTAACGGTATTAGTATCGGTGCTGTGTTGCTGATTGCGGCACTAGGTCTAGCTATTGTGTTTGGGCTGATGGGTGTAATCAACTTGGCTCACGGTGAGTTGATGATGCTAGGAGCTTACACAACTTTTGTGGTGCAAAATGGCTGCAAACAGTTGGGTGGTTTTTGGTTTGAGACTTATATCTTTTTTGCCTTAATTCTGGCTTTCCTTGTAACTGCTGCTGTGGGATTAATCTTAGAGCGTGGTGTAATTCGGCATCTCTATGGACGACCTTTAGAAACACTGCTGGTAACTTGGGGTGTGAGTTTAATCTTGCAGCAATTTGTGCGTAGCGTTAACTGGGTATTGGTGGTTGGTTTAGCGCTATTTTGCCTATTATTTTTCGGAGCATTGGCGATTTTGCAGCGCCGCCAGGATTTTCGACAAATTCGTAAATGGGCGATCGCGTTGATGTTGCCACTTTCCTTGGCAGTAGCGATCGCCGTTGGTAATTTTTTGAGTCAGACGTATAAATTAGCTGTGACACAGCCTTGGTTTGGCGCTCAAAACGTGGATGTTACAGCACCAAGCTGGCTACGCGGTGGCATACCTTTAGGCAACTTTCAAATGCCTTATGCCCGCTTGTTTATCATTGCGCTCACAGTTGTCTGCGTAGCTGGGATTTATCTATTTCTGCAACGTTCTGTCTGGGGATTACGGATTCGCTCAGTAACCCAAAATCGCAGCATGAGTTCCTGTTTAGGAATTGCAACTCAAAAAGTTGATGCGCTGACATTTGCACTAGGTTCTGGATTGGCTGGGATAGCTGGTTGTGCCATTAGCTTACTCGGCTCTGTAGGACCAAATACAGGTCAGAACTATGTCGTAGATACATTTATGGTTGTGGTAGTTGGCGGTGTAGGTAAGCTAGTAGGCACCATCGTTGCCGCATTAGCAATCGGTACAGCAAATTATTTAATCGGCTCTGGCACACTCGCACTGCTACTAACACCAATCAAACCTCTAGCAGATTTCTTTACTTTCTTCGCAACAACCAGTATGGCAAAGGTGATGGTGTTCATTCTAATTATTGCCTTTTTACAGGTGCGCCCTGCTGGAATTTTCCCGCAAAAAGGACGCACAGCAGAAATCTAATCAGTTTTGAGTGTGAGTAGTGCAGCTACTAATGGAGGAAATTCAGAATGGGAGTGGAAGTAGCCCCCAGAATGCAGCATAAGAAGTACTCGCTATTTTTAGAAGTGGTGACTGTTGTAGCGATCGCCCTGATCCTAATCTTAGTCATGCCTGGTTTACTTACAAGCTTAGGGCAAGCATTTCGCATCACTTTACTAGGGCGCTTTTTGGCGTTGGCAATTGTTGCTTTGGGCATTGATTTAATTTGGGGTTACACGGGATTACTGAGTTTGGGACATGGCGTGTTTTTTGCGCTGGGCGGATATGCGATCGGGATGTACCTAAAATTGCAAGTCCCCCCCAACGAATTACCGGACTTTATGGGACTTTATGGCGTAACCGAGTTGCCCTCGTTTTGGAAACCATTTTATTCGTTTCCGATTACCGCAGTCGGTGTAGTGCTAATTCCCAGCTTATTAGGGGCAATCCTCGGCTATTTAGTTTTTCGTAACCGCATCCGGGGCGTTTATTTCTCTATCCTGACTCAAGCAGCAACAATCGTCTTTTTCAACTTCTTTAATGGTCAGCAAAAACTATTTAACGGCACTAACGGACTGACAGATTTTAAAACTATATTTGGGGCAACAGTAAGTAGTACTCAGACACAGTTTGTTTTCTATACGCTCACAGTAATATTTCTAGTAGCTGCATACACCCTATGCCGTTGGTTAACTAGTGGACGCTTTGGGCGCTTATTAATGGCAATTCGAGATGATGAAAGTAGAGTGCGCTTCTCTGGTTACGATCCGACAGAATTTAAAGTGCTGGTGTTTGCTGTCTCTGCTGGATTAGCTGGCATTGCGGGAGCGCTATACACTGTGCAAAGTGGCTCTGTCTCACCCAGATTAATGGATATTGCCTTTTCGATTGAAATGGTAATTTGGGTTGCAGTTGGAGGTAGGGCAAGTCTGGTAGGAGCAATCATAGGGGCATTGCTAGTGAACTTTGCCAGAAGTTTCTTGAGTGAACAATTCGCAGAAATCTG
>JAUJND010000085.1 GCA_030446505.1 Chroococcidiopsidaceae cyanobacterium YX2bin18
AGTTCCATATCTTGGCATCATGCCGCTGCGCTGCCCAGTGAACCAAAAATCACCAAAGTTATCGACAAAAAACTCGCTTAATCCCGTTGGTCCAAACTCTAGTAATGTCTTTGCTTCAGCTGCTGTAATTACTGGTCCATATTGCGAAGACTTCAAAGCATAAATAGACATTACCAGCAGGGCAACCCCTAGTCCAGTGCCGCAGAACCAATAATCGCGCTGGTTCGAGGAAAGATAGGGACGTTTATGCTTCCAGTGCAGTAGTTGCAGAATTAAGATGCCAACACAGATAAATACACCTTGGGGATAAAATAGTCCCAAAAGTGCGATCGCTATGCACATTAATAGCAGATCTCGTCGCAATAGATAGTACAAAAATGCCGTAAACAGTGGATATATAAAAGCTACAGCTGTGCCAGAAACTATATCATCGCGTAACCATAGATACTGATTTAGCAGCAAAGACGCGAGAAATCCAGCCAATGGTACTGGAAATATTTGTAAGCAAATGCCAAAACAATAGGCAGTTGTAATTAGTCCCAGCACTATTGGCAAAAATTTACTCAACAGAATTGGATCAATGCCTACTGTTGCAAATAGCCGATATAAACTGGTGTAGCCCAATGGCGCAACCGACTGAAAGTAATCGGCAATCCAATCATTAGGAAACAACGACGGATCTAAAAATCTTCGCATCCAAAAGACGTGTTGCCGTGCATCATCTTGGACAACATATTCGCTACTAAAAGCTATTTGCAGCCCCAATAAACCATAAATTGCGGCAAACGTCATGCTCAAACTAAACCAAAACATCATACGAGAATTGAATGTTTTAGCTGTCGGAGCTGTTAAAAATTTGTGCAGGCGTGCTATTAACATGGCAGCAACGGCTCTTTGAAAATTAAATTTCTGTAATCATTGGGCTTTATAGTCCTAAATAAGGATAATACAGAGAGTAATTAAATTGGCATCTAATTGGTGCAACCAGCTGGAGAATAGAGACACTATTTGAGAGCATACTAGTACTTGTCGGGCTACACAGTTACATAATAGTAAAACTGCTTATGACAAAATTCGACGCTACTATCATCGGAACACATACATGAAAGTTGGGCGAAATTGGAGATACTCTCACATACGGTTACTAATTGTTATTATTTTGGGACTCGGTATATTTTTTCGATTAGTCAATCTAGATCGCAAAGTTTACTGGCAAGATGAGGCTGCTACCTCATTACGAATTGCTGGACATACAAAAGAAGAGTTCACCCAGCAAGTCTTCAACGGGCAGGTAATAAGTGTCGAGGAATTACGACAGAGGTATCTGTACCTTAATCCTAAAACTAGCTTGAACGACACAGTTAAAGCTTTAAAGGGAAGACCTGAGCATTCTCCACTATATTATTTAATGGCGCGATTTTGGGCAGAATGGTTTGGTACTTCTGTAGCGGCTATGCGAAGTTTACCAGCCCTAATCAGCCTATTAGTATTTCCTAGTATCTATTGGCTATGTTTAGAGTTATTTGAATCATCCTTTGTCGGGTGGATTGCAGTTGCACTGATAGCCGTCTCGCCAGTCCATGTCCTTTACGCGCAAGAAGCACGGGAATACAGTTTATGGACGTTAACTATTGTGCTATCAAGTACCTCATTACTACGAGCTACACGGTTAAAAACAAATTTCAGTTGGACAATCTATGCAGTAACTATAGCGCTAGGGCTATATTCACACTTATTTTTTGCTTTAATTACTCTAGGACACGGAATATATATAGTTACGCTGGAAAAGTTCCGATTTAGCAAGAATGCGATCGCCTATTTATTCGCCTCATTCGCTGGACTTTTTGCTTTCCTTCCCTGGCTTTGGATTGCAATTACCTACTTCCTATCTTCCCGCAATCGAAGCAGGGTAATGGTTCCAGTTGAAGAAAAAATTACTATAAAATACCTCGTTGATGAGTGGTTCCGTAACATTAATCGTATTTTTCATGATGCAGACTTAGGCTCTCCCAATATCATCTTGGTTGCTCTAGCTGTTTTCTCAATTTACTTTATCTGCCGCCATACTCCCAAGCGAATTTGGTTATTTATTTTAACTTTAGTTGGAGTGACAGCTTAACTCAGGGATTGCCAGATTTAATTTGTGAGGACGACGTTCAGTGCGTACTGATATTTAATACCTCCTATGTAGGGATTGAGTTGGCTATTGCCTACCTCTTAGGAACGCAAATGACTACCTCTTTAAAATGGCGACAGAAGTTTTGGCAGATTGTAATGTTCCTGCTGATCTCTATTGGTGTTGTTTCTGGTACAATTAGCTCCCAAGCAGAGGCTGCGTGGAGTAAAAATAGGTCTATTACCAAACACTATCCAAAAATAGCTCAGGTCATTAACCAAGCTGAGTCACCGCTTATAGTTAGTGATGTTACTGCTACCAGCATCCTATCTCTTAGCTATTTACTTAATCCTAATGTCAAGCTTCAGCTGGTACTTCAACCAAACGTACTACATATTCCTCAGAATTTTTCTGATGTATTTTTATTTGACACATCTGATGCTTTGCTCCAAAAAGTTCAACAAGAAGCAGATGCCAAACTAGAAGTTGTAGCTGGTGCTAAAGACGCTAAGCTTTGGAAACTAATGCCAGTAACTAACGCTACTAAATAAAAATATTTTACTCTCTCAAGATAAATCATATAAATAAACAAATGAGCCTTCTTTGATATAAGCATCAATTTGTTTGCCAAATACATCAAGATATGATGTAATTCTTTCACTTTCTTTATCCCAAGTACGAACATGAGAAAATATTATCCACACTCTTTTATTACCACGTAGCTTATCTAAATCATTTTTATATCGCTGCCATTCTTCTTCTGAAGTACCTTGCCCATCCTTTTTGTCTAAATCGTCTATTCCCAAAATATAGTCTCCCTCCTGGTAACCAAATTTATTAGCATAATACTTAAATTGATATTCTGCTCTTTGATAAACATAAATAACATCTCCTGCTTGCTGATGGCTTCTAACATAGCTGACAACAGGTCTCATTTCTTGTTTTACATACGGCTTTACCATCAAATAGGCGGCAGTTCCTATAGGTGGAACAATTAGTAATATTAAAATGAGAACACCTACTTTAGCAAAAGATGTAGAGCGAGTCTTACGCCTTATTACAGCTATTCCTTCTCCAACTAAGAGAGTAATAAAAGGAGTCAAAAATAGGACTAATCTGCCATCGAACGGGTATTTGTGTAAATACGCAGCAAAATAGGTAACAAATAATGGAGATAGTAATATAAGTAGCGTTCTTCTATTAAAAAGCGAGATACAACCAACTAAAAAAGCAAAAATAGCAAGTCCAAGAAAAATGTCAGGAAATCCTAATGGTTTATGGAAAAATTCAATGAAACTTGTAAATAACCAACTAATATCTAAAAAAGATGAGGGAAAAGTGCCGCGTCCTTCCCAAGATTTAAATAAATCTTCTTGATTTGCTAAATTCTTTAAAGAAATTAAATAAAAAGCAGCAAAGCTAAGAGTCCAAAGTAAATAAATACTTAAAAGCTTTAGACTTGTTGATAAATCTTTTTTAAATAAAGTTACTAGTAAGCAGCTAACTCCTATACCTGCTAACACAAATATAGCAGGATGGGAAAACCAAATAGCAATGGCTCCTACCATACCAAATGTTATTATCTGAGCAAAACCCAATTTGCTGGACATCTGCATTAATAGGAGACACAAAAGTAGTGCAACCAGCACATCGCTTGAATATTGTTTTACTTCTGTTGCATACTCAAGCCAAATATGCAAAGTAGAAAAAAGAGCTAAAGATATCAGAACAGCTTGTGGCTGTAGACATCGTTTTGCTAACTCATAAAAAATAAATAAAGAAATAATCGCAGACAGTAAAGGGAATAATCTAAGTGCATACTCATTATCACCAAATACTTGAACTGCTAGTTTCTGTACCATTAAAAAGCCAATTGGCGCTCCTTGGTCGTAATCTAAAGGTTGGAGCAGTTCTAAGTATGAGCGATTGACTATATTTAGTGCCAGTGCTGCTTCATCATTCCACAGAGAGCGATTAGATAAATATTGAACAAGCCGAACTAGTATTCCAAAGGCAATAATTGTCCAAGGCAGTTTGGCAGGCAAAAATAAAGCACTAATGACTTTTTTAATAACTTTAGTTTGAGTAATTTTAAATATATTCTGCATCGTAATTATTAAAAATGTAGAAAGTAGCTTCTGCTATCTCCGCATATTTTGCAGAGTTGCCAGATATTGTCCCAAAAAAGGGAGACCCGCGATCGCGGGTAGTAAATATCGTGAAGTACAAAGTAATCCTAAAGCAGCAGCAGTTGGCGCATTGAAATACGGTTGATAAAAGCCAATTAAGGCAGCGTCACGAGTGCCAACGCCAGCAAAAGTCAGTGGGAGCAATCCAGCTAAAATTGCTAGCGGAGATAAGGCAAGGTTGGTTAAAAAAGGTGTCCAAGCTTTGAGAGCAAGGATAAAGAACCAGATTTGTAAGAGATGCAGAAACCAGATAAAAATAGAAGTGCTAGCAATCTTTAACAATTGGCGTTTGTCACGCCAGAAGTAATTATGCATTTCACTCCAAGAACCGCGCAATTTTGCTAGCTTCGGACGGAAATTTTTAGGAGCGATCGCCCGTCCTAAAATAAAAAATATTTCAGCAAATTTAGGGGAACTCAATAGTAGCAACCCCATAACAAACCCCAAGGTAACACTACCCGTCATTACCCAAAATAGCCAGTTTTTTTCCGGATAAAGTATTAACCCAAATCCACACCACACCAACAAAGACAGCAAATCGCAAGATTTTTCAAAAACTACTAGAGACAGCGACAAAGAGCCACTTAAATGCCCCCGCTCTTTCATAAAATAGGCTTTAGCAATATCCCCCATTTTTGACGGCAGCACCATATTTAGTACACTTGCTGCCAAAATTAAGCGATTCGCCTCACCAAATCCTAGCCGAGTACCGCTAGGCATCAACTGTTGCAGCCGCCAAGCTGTAAGCATCGTTAGGGGTACAACCATTCCTAAGCTGATTGCCATCCACCAGCCGCTACAATTCTGGAATACCTGTATCAGCTTAGGAAAATCAATTTTCCAGTAGATCGCCGCTAGGATAGTTAAACTCACGGCGATGGAAATTAGTCGTTTTGTCACTTTTAAAAGCGGCGCTCTAATTTTAAAGATTGATTTGGAGCGAGTTTTCTAACTTCCGGCGTTAGATCCAACCAAGACTGTAGTTGCCCCAACTGGAACGTGCGACTCATGACTACATAAATTGAAGTTTGATCGCAGCCAATACCAGCAGTAATGACATTATCCCAGGATGCTTGCAATTCATCAGTTACACACCACTGCCCCTGAACCCACCGCAGCTGCCGCATGAAGTAAAAAGGGGTATTTTTCTTGCCCGTAATCAACATCTTTTGCAGTAGCTTGCGAATCAAATTTGGAAAAAAGCGCCCAACTGTGAGCATGACAATTCGCAGGATAAGTAAATTTAGCGGTGTCATCTGCTTTTGCTTCGCCCAACCTAATTGACCTTTCCAACCTAATTGACCTTTAATTGTAATTTCATCCTCAGTGACACTAACTTGGTATCCAGAAATCAGATGAGCCACGCAATTTTTTATCTTACCCTTCTGCCGCACCTGAAGCGAAATCTGCGTATCAGAAGTAATTAGCTGCTTGTCCCGAAAAAGTTTAAACACTCCACCTTTATTGAGTGCTAAATACAATTCTGTGCTGTTTGTTCCAGAGGAATCTTCCCCCGGAAAAACAGCATTTTGCCGCCGCTCAATCAAAATCTCCGCTTCCTTGAGCCACAACCGTCCAGTAGGACGCGGAATTGGTGCGGGTCGATTAGTAACAAAATCCCGCCATGCTAGTAAATAATTCCAAGTATGGTGTCCAATAATGTGATCGTCGGCATAGCAAGGTGCAAGATTCTTTTCTAGTCCGCTTAAAAACCCATCATTAATTCTCAGTGCTTCCGGCATCCAGCGCCCAACTAACTCAAACCCGTGCGGAAAGAAATTGTAGGTGTTGCGGCTAGTGTACTCTCCTCCATAAGAGCCGTCTGGATGCAGAAAGTGAGCAGCTAAGTGAACCGCTTTAATCAACGCCTCTTTCAAGCGCACATCTGGTCTCAGCTGGTAAATTTTAGCTAAACAGGAAATTGTCAGGGTATGGTAGCCAGGATCGCAGCCCTCGTATTCTTGAAACCAGCCTTCAGAACTTTGCCAGGACAAGACTCGTTCCAAACGTTGCGCGATCGCTCGATCCCATTTTGAAGTCTGCAACAGCTTAGAGAGAAGTTCTAGACACAGCACAATCAAAGCTTGATGGTTGGTTAGTTGCCCGCTTTCATGATGGTGTGCCAGCCAATCTGCGCGTTTGTTGAAAAAGTGGAGTGCGGATGGATTATCTAGTCCTAGCAGCGTATAACTTTCAATGCAGGCTAGTAAGGAAAAAGCAGCCGCCCCGCTGGCGCGTTCGTAGGGGAAATAATCATCGCAGGAACTGTCTTGATGAGAACTGTGGGCAGCGTAGAGAATTCCAGCTTCAACCCAATCTCGAATTACCTGCTGCTGATAGAAAGGATTGTCTGGTACATCGGTATCATAAGCCAAGGCAAGAGGCAAGACAAATTCTTGTGCCATGCCGCTGGGAAAATCAATAATTTTATAGTGCCAGAAATTGCGGTCAAAGCAGCCATAAGTTGGGCTGTGGGGATTGCGATCTAGTAATGTCAAAAGTTTGGGGATTTGTGCCAGTGCTTCACGGGCAAATAAGTTTTTGCTCATACAACTTCAGTTAAATACTCATGAAACCTACGAAAACAACAGACTTCCCTTTTAACTTTCTTTATATTCTCCCCTGCCCCCCTGCTCCTCTGCCCTCCTGCTCCCCTCAGCATCTAAGCGCCGCATCCGCAGTTGAACTTCTTCTACCAACTTACGGTTGGCTGACATTAAATCTGCTACTAGCCCAAACATCCATAACTGAAAGCCAATCAAGATCAAAATAGCCGCCAAAATTAAGCTAGGTATGCGTGTGCGTTCAGAACCAGCCCAAAAAAATACTAGCCAGCGCACACCGAGTATTACTCCTAAAGTGAACGGTACACTTCCTGACAACAAGAAAAACCGCAATGGCTTGTAAAGCATGAAAATGCGGAGGATTGTAAATAGCGATCGCACAACATATAAAGGCGTGCTTCTAACTAAGCGAGAAGGGCGGAGAACTCGATTAGTTCTAATTGGCACTGACGTAATCGCCATGCCTTTTTGTCCTGCTTGAATGATTGTTTCCAGGGTATAGGTGTAATTATTGAATACATTTAACTGTAAAGCTGCCTCACGGGTAAAAGCCCGAAAGCCACTAGGAGCATCGGGAATTTTTGTTTTACTAGCAAGGCGTACTACCCAGCTACCCAGTTTTTGCAGGAGCTTTTTTGTTGGAGAAAACTGTTTCGTTTTCCAAATTGGTCTTGCTCCAACTACAATTTCAGCTTGGTGCAAAAGGATTGGCTTAATCAGTTGCGGAATATCATCAGCACAATATTGATTATCCGCATCGGTGTTGACGATAATATCTGCTCCAGCTTTGAGACTTGCTTGCAACCCAGCCATAAATGCTTTTGCCAGTCCTTGGTTAGCCGAGAATTGGACAATGTGATCGACACCATTTGCCTTGGCAACTTCGACAGTTCGATCTCTACTGCCATCATCAATTACTAGCCACTCAATGGTGTCAATACCAGGTAAGTAACGGGGCAATGCTGCTAATGTTATCCCTAGTGTCTGCTCCTCGTTATAACAAGGAATTTGGATAATAAGTTTTGTCATTGGTGATTAAGTGCAGTCCTAAGCTAAGGGATAACGGTTCAATTACCGCACCTTTGCTTGGACCCAGATAAATGGCATAGAAGCTTTATTCAGTTCAATACTCCACTAAAATTATTAACGTCTATCTTCACTGCAATAATAGACACGATAATTACTAAAGCAGATGATCAGTAGTAAGACTGAGGACTCAATCATCAGTGACCCGCAAACCATGAGATAGTGCAAGTCTGATGTAGCTTAGATACGGAAAGTATTGCGATCGCTATTAAATTTAATATTGACTTAAATTCGATTCAGGCTACTGTAAAGTCTTAAGTAGTTTTCTCGGCAAGTTGGAGTAAAAGTCGCATAAAAGTGCCAGTCAAATAAATCATAAATTCGATTTCATCAACAGAAAACGCTTCATTGTGCTTTACAGCATTGTTTTGATAATTGACATAATTCTCAACAAGATGATGATACATACTGATTAATTGTTGATGTACTCCTTGCTGCTTAAGCCAAACAAGGAGAAAATCCTTGTTTTTCTAGCGATTTGTCGTTTTTGAGTACTTCCTTTAAAAGCTGCTCCAAAGCAAAGCGAAGATCATCAAAAGGTTTCCGGTACTTGCTTGTATCCCTATCTTGATAAGTTTGTAAAGCTTTTTCAAAATGTTTAGCTACATTTTAAGACTGTAGCCAACCAAGGACTTTATTAACAGTACCTTCATCTAATATTTCTGCTCCAAGTGGGTAGAGTGTCACAGATGTTCCACACACTGCAACGTTAAAACCAACGCTTGGGGTAAGCTTGCTCACTTCTCGTATCTGTTCTGCTAGCTCAATTAATTGAGGATGCTTATGATTTTTTCTAGAAGATAAAACAAAACTTGCAGAATTGTAACTAATTGTTTTTTTGATTATTAGCTTCATCAATAGCTTTATGTACATTGGTACTTCCAAAAGCCTTGTAGCGGCGAGTAAAAATTCCAGAGGGTTAATTGAAGGATAGTAGATTCATAATATGCCTTTATATCAGGTGTTTGTCCAAGAATAGAAGCAAATTCTTGATCAATACTTGCATCATCTACAAAAAATTCACCTACAAGTTCATCTATTGGTGTAAGAACTCTGTTTTTGAGTTGTGTAAGCTGTTTCTTTCGAGTTAAATTTTATATCCCAACGCTTGTAATGCTCTTCCATTCGATGTTTTATATCCATAGTTTTACCTCATAAAAATAAGGAGATTACATTATATTTATGGCTATAAAATAAGTGTAGCACCTCCGATGTGGATACTCTTCTTGTGGAGAGTGATCACCTTGCTAGTGTTTATATTTCAATCTATTTAAACTGAATTTTTAAAGTGACACCTAATGGCTTATAGTGACTTTAGCCTTTAATTCTGTTAAAACCAGTTTTGACCTAACCATTGACAAAAGCATTGATTCATTTTCAAATGTACAGGCGATTGCCTCTTCAGAGCTTCTCAAGCTTACTCTCAAAGAAACAATGCCTCTTGTAAGCGCTATTAATACAGAGAAAGAACGGTCTAAGCTACTTATTGCTCCAATTTTATTGGAAACAAGGCGGCAACTACACTATCAAGTCAGTAGACTCAACGGTGTTAGAGGACTAGGAATGTACTGGATTACCTGTGCTAGACCAAAGACTCAACTGGATATCCGCACTAAGACAGTTACTATTGAACCGCAAGAAACAGTTACAGCGGATAGCACCAATATTAAAGTCAATGCTGTTCTTTATTACCGAATTCTTGACCCACCTAAAGCTATTAATAAAGTTGAGAACTACGAATTAGCTGTTTACCAAACTGCTTTAACTAGTTTACGTAATGTTGTTGGTCAAAATATTTTAGATGATGTTCTTCAAGACCGTGACAAAATTAACGATAAAGTCCAAGAAATTGTTGATCAAGTTACTGAGCCTTGGGGCGTTGTGATTGAGCGGGTGGAAATGAAAGATGTAGAAATCCCCCTTGCTATGTAACGAGCAATGGCTAAAGCTGAAGCAATTCGGGAAAAATGGGCGCGGATAATTAAAGCAGCAGCAGAACAAGAAGCCTCAATTAAATTAGCAGAGGCTTCTAAAATGATTGTTAATAATCCAGCTATTCTAGAATTGCGGCGAATGCAGATGTTAACAGAAATTAGTGCAGAAAATAATACAACTACAATAGTGATGATGCCGTCAGATTTTATGAATTTAAGCTAAACGTTTAGCGGATTCAATTCCGGTTGATAATAACAATCAAGAGCAATAGAAAACTTAAACAGCTATATGTGGGGAATAAGCATTTTTTTAGTAATTTTAATCAGAAGTGTTAGGGAATAGTTCGTGGTGTATCTTGCCAAAGTAGTGCAAAAAATGGCACAACTAAGGAGAAAACTGTACTTACGAGCAGTAGAACATTTGTTACTGAATCAGATATTTTATAGCTAATCTCAAACGTACACGCGATGACATTCTGGTTTAAATTGTGGATGCTGTCCACCCCAAAGGCTTCAAAGCCACAGGGCTGAATGAACTGTTTGCAGTCAGTGGTGCTTCCAGTGGTAGCTATATAACTTTTTCGCTCAAAAATGAATTAGGTTAAGCTCTTATCGACTTTGAGTTGGCACAATTAAAGATAAATTTCCTTGAACCTGCTGAAAATGTGACGATCCAATTGATTGAAGATTTAGTCGAGGAGGATGAGTCTTTCCGAAGCGTGGGAACGCGCGATCGCTTCCTGCGCCAAAGAAGGACTGTAGAGGAGTATTGAATTAGAACAGCTTGCTTGCAACAATTTTGTAAATTAGACTTAAGGATTTTTCAATGGCTATCTTAGAAATAACTGAAAAACTTTTGGCTGCTAAAAGAAAAGGGACTCAGCTTCGCGGATTTGGAAAAAGTCTTAAACAGAGACGAAGTTTGGATCGCCGCTCTGTTTTATCGTCAAGCCACTGCATCTGTTGAGGAAGCTGAAAAACTTGCCTCAGCTTTAGGACTTAATCCTTACGTTGTTAAAGAATTAACAGAGCCGTCAGTAAAGGGTTGTTTTTTTAGATCCCGTAATTCCTACTGATCCTTTGATTTATCGTTTTTATGAAATTATGCAGGTGTACGGGATGCCAATCAAGGCAGTAATTCACGAAAAGTTTGGTGATGGAATTATGAGCGCGATTGACTTGATGATGGATATTGAAAAAGAAGAAGATCCCAAAGGCGATCGCGTTAAAATCATCATGTCAGGTAAGTTTTTACCTTACAAGAAGTGGTAAGCAAGTCAAAGCTTTACAGGTATCAGTTGTCCAAAGTCTTGCAAATTAAGTGTGTGACAGCTTCAAGGTTTTGAATTTGGATTTGCGACTTACTCTAAAATCTTAGTTTAAAAGCGTTGGGCTATTTCAGGAGTACGACCTTTCAAACCAGTCATTAGTTGCAGTGCATACGTCTTAACTGGTTTAACTTTCTGCAACATCAGTAATCCTATCCGGCGAATCACAACTATCGGTAACCAGTCGTTAGAAAATATGCGATCAAGTAAATCCGTGAAACCTAAAATCGCGAGATTTTCTTGCTTACGCCAGCTTTCATAGCGTTTGAGTATCTGCAAATCTCCAATATCTTCACCTTGATTGTGTGCTTCTTGCAAAACTTGAGCTAGTGCAGCAGCATCACGGATGCCCATATTTAAACCTTGTCCGCCAACGGGATGACAACAATGAGCAGCGTCACCGATTAAAGCTAGGCGCGGTAGGACATAGCGATTACTCTGCATCAACTGTACTGGAAACACAAAGCGATCGCCTTCTAAGTTCCAATCGTCCCATCTGATCTCCGTAGCGGCGACTAAGTTCTGCTAAAAATTGCTGATCATCTAAAGCGACTAATGCTTTTGCTTCTGCGTGGGGTGCTGTCCAGACAATGCGGCAGCGGTTCCCTGGTAAAGGTAAAATCGCAAACGGACCACTAGTCCAAAAGCGTTCGTAAGCAGTATCATTTGTGCGATTTTTCTGGCTTGACAAATGCAACAATACAGGATTGCCAATATTGCCAACCATGAGTTTTGATTCCAGCAGCTTCGCGGATGCGTGATCCGCGCCCCATCTGCTGCCACAATTAAGCGAGTGCGGATTTTCTGCAATTCACTGCCAACTTTCAGATGAATCTCCACCCCATCTGGCTGATACTGAGTTTTTGTCACTTCAACTGGACATAAATACTTGACATTAGAACACTCGTGCAAAAACTCTTGCAAAGGTGTTAGCAATGCCTGGTGTTCAGCTACATAACCCAACGCTTCTGTACCTAAATCCGCTGGTTGAAATTTCACCACACCAGGATAATCAGCATCAGATAGGCGAATGTGGCGGAAGGTAGCAATTTGAGGCAATATCTTATTCCAAATCCCAATTCCTCTAAAAATACGACTCGATAACAGAGAAACCGCATAAGCTTGTCCCTTTACTGCGGCAGCTGAATCAGGTTTAGCTTCAATTAGCACTACACTTAGCCCAGAATCTTTTAAGCACAAGCTAGCGTTAAGCCAACAATGCCACCACCTGCGATCGCTAAATCGTAGTCAAACCTGCTTTCATTTCTAATGATTTGTGGGAATGAAATATTTTGATTTCGCTGCTCCAGCGCCATTTTAATAAAATGTGTCAAAAACGATAAGAATATCTACTTTCCCTTATTGTGACGCGAACAAAGGAGGCGAGCAAGTTGTAGCGTTCTCCCTTTGCTAAGATGCAATCAAACAGGCAAAGGAATTTTCATGGTACAGTACAACCCGTTGCAGTACCTTCCTACAGAGGAGGATTTGCCCGACTCCGATGATACCCCAGTGGATAACGAACTTCAAAATCTCCTTCCTGCTCTACTACGTGGCATCTTGTCGCTGCTGTGGGCGGAGCACATGGACTGGTTTCTTGGGGTGAATATGGGAGTTTATTATGAACTCGGAAAGCCTGCAATTGTCCCAGATGGCTTTTTAAGTTTAGGAGTTCCGCGACGCAAGAGAAATCGAGGGCGACTTAGCTATGTGATTTGGCAAGAGCAAGTTGTACCACAGCTAGTTTTGGAAATTGTCTCTCAAACTCCTGGCGGGGAATATGACGACAAAATGACCAAGTACGCTGCTATAGGCGTGTTGTATTACGTCATCTACAACCCTGACTACACTCGACGGGATAAACATGAATCCTTTGAAGTCTATCGCTTGGTGAATGAGGTTTACGTGCAACAAGTTGGTAACCCAGTTTGGATGCCAGAAATTGGGTTAGGGATTGGGTGTGACCAAGGGACACATGATGGCTGGACGCAGGAATGGTTGTACTGGTATGACCAGAACGGGAAAAAATTTCCAACTCCAGAGAATATCATTGAACAAGAGCGACAACGGGCTGATGAGGCGCAACAGCAACTTATAGACTTAATTGCTAAGTTACAAGAACGGGGAATCGATCCGGATCAGCTTTAGATAGCTGGATTACTTTATTGATACCTATCTAGTTGAATTACAAGATACTCAGCGCCATTAGCTGATCTGGCATTTCAAAGTTAGCGGTGACGTTTTGCACATCATCCAAAGCTTCTAGGGTATCAATTAACTTAAGGAGCGATCGCGCTTGCTCTGGATCACTCACCTCCACCGTGTTAGTGGCAATCCAACGCAATTCTACATCACGTACGACGAAGCCTTCTTCCTGCAAAGTCTGGCTCAGCGCTTCCAGGTTTTCCACTTCAGTAAATACCTCAGCTAAGTTACAATCTTCATCCTCAATTAGCTCATAAGACTCAGCACCACCTTCTAAGGATGCTTCTAATAGCTGTTCTTCATCTACAGGAGGTATGAGTGCCACTACTCCTTTTTGGCTAAACATCCAGCTAACGCAGCCAGTTTCACCAAGATTTCCGCCATTTTTACTAAAAGCCATCCTGAGATCAGCTGCGGTACGATTGCGATTGTCTGTAAGTGCTTCAATTAAGACAGCAACACCTCCAGAACCGTAACCTTCGTAAGATACAGCCTCTAAAGGTTTATCCCCGTTGAATGTGCCTGCACCTTTGGCGATCGCGCGTTCAATATTTTCATTCGGAATTCTAGCCGCCTTCGCCTTTTCAATCGCTGTCCGCAGTTGAAAATTACCTGCTGGATCGCTCACTCCACTCCTAGCCGCAACAATAATTGCGCGAGAAAGCTGAGTAAACGTCTTACCCTTCGCTGTATCTACTCTCGCCTTCTGACGTTTAATATTCGCCCATTTACTATGTCCAGCCATAAACTTAGATAATCAACAAGACCAATTCAAAAATGTGAGCGGCATTTACTTTTAGAGGAACTGCGCTATAAAAACATATCAATTTTGCAGCACTAATCCAATCCCCGTCCTGTAAAAATTGAGCTAATCGCGTGTAGTGTCGCCTAGATAGCAATAGTTTCAGGCAATGTCTGAGAAATAGACTCTGCTACTTTATAAAGCCCTCCGGGTATTTATGCGTCTAAGCGCTTTCAGTCTGAAGTATGGGGTAAAACCCGGCTCTATCTTGATACCCTCAGAAGGTGACTCATTAATAGCTGCTCTATGAACAAAACACTGGTAACAATTTTAATATTTGCGGGCTTAGTCCTGTTCATCCTGGCACCTTTTGCCGGACTTGCTAGTTTAATGCTTGTCCTATTAGTAGCAGCATTCTTCTCCACAATCTCGACACTAGTGCAGATACTTATTAATGGTGACACGAAAGAACGCCATGAAAGCTAGATGGATAATTACAGCACTATCAGCGGCTATTTTTTTTGGTGTAAACCTACTGACTTCACTCAGAGATCCCTGGTTTCAAAATTTATCACGTCCTGGTTGGCTAACTTTTGAGTTTTTGATTCCAATTATTTGGTTAGTAATTTGGGTTTGTGCCACGATTTCAGCAATTTTAGTATGGGAGGCTCTGCGTGGCGATCGCCCTTGGTTGCTAATGGGCTTATATGCAGCACTTGCTCTGTTAACATCTCTCTACAGCCCTGTTGTTGTTGAACTAAAAACTCTCCTGGGTGGACTGATTGTTGGAGGTACGGCGACGCTTATTGCCTATATTTTGGCAGTTTTAGCCAAACCAATCTCTCAGAAAGCCTCATGGCTCCTAGTACCTTATCTCCTTTGGGGACCCGTTGGTACTTATCTCACTTGGATTCTGATGCAATTGAATCCAGGTGCAGGTTGATTCTTAAAGTGTTTAGCATTTTAAACTGTTAATACATTAGGCAGTTATTAAGTAGATTAGACATGAATTTAATTATGTTTAATTACGACAAACAGCTTTCTCAGTTTAAAGTAGCAAAACGCAAATATTGCAGCCCATTAATTTTAGGATAACTTGATTGAGATTACTAACACTTGTACTTTTAATGTTTACAGTGCTAACGATTACCTTTAGCGCTAACGCTGATGTGGAAAAAACCAGTGATGCAGCCCAAGTTTTCAGCGTTAACTGTGCTGGTTGTCATGTAGGCGGTGGCAATATAGTTAGGCGTGGAAAAAATCTAAAACAAAAAGCACTTAAGAAATACGGTATGGACTCAGTAGATGCGATCGCTCATCTGGTAGAAAATGGTAAGAATGCCATGCCAGCGTACAAAGATCGGCTGACAAATCAGCAAATTATTGACGTTTCAGCGTATATCCTAGAGCAAGCTGAGAAAGGCTGGAAGTAAAAATAATATAGGAACCTCATGGGTCAGAAGCAAAATACTTCATTTCCTCAGCTGCGTGTAGTACTCAAGCTTTGCTTGATTTTTTGCTGTCTAATGCTGATTGCTTGTCAAGTGCTGGCGGATAGTGATGTTGATAGTAAGGGTATTTATCAAACACGAACTGTCCACAGTCCAGATGGCATTGGTAAGTTCTACATGGGTCGAGAAATTGCTAAAGTTATGGGACATACAGAAGCCCTCTGGCTAGAGCGACCTAGTAGAGAAGCTGAAGAGCAGCCTATTAAATTAGTAAATGCCCTTAATCTCAAACCTAGCGATGTTGTGGCAGATATTGGCGCGGGGACAGGCTACCTCAGTTTTCGGATTGCTCAACAGGTGCTTTTAGGAAAAGTGCTGGCTGTAGACATCCAGCCAGAGATGCTGGATATGATTAACTTTATGAAAAAGGAAAATGGGATTACTAACGTAGAGCCAATATTAGGAACCGTCACTGATCCTAATCTCCCTTTAGACAGTGTTGACCTGGCAATAATGGTAGATGCTTACCATGAATTCTCGCACCCTTATGAGGTTATGCAAGGGATTGTAAGCTCGCTTAAACCTAGTGGACGAGTAGTACTGGTTGAGTACCGTGGGGAAAATCCATTTATTCCGATTAAAGCATTACACAAAATGACTCAAAAACAAGTGCGTAAGGAAATGTCTGCGGTAGGGTTGCAGTGGATAGAAACGAAAAGTTTTTTACCAAGTCAGCACTTAATGGTATTTGAGAAAATCAATTAGATTTTGTGCAGCACTACTCATAATTAAACTGAAATAGCACCATGACTCAACACTAGAAACATTTTGCGTGAATTAGATACTAAAAATTTTAGGATGTATAACAATTGATATCATACCTACAGTTTTTAAATTATATATGACTTACGTGTAACTATTGAGTAATCTTTAATCTTAGTCAACAAAAATATTTGAAGTAATATAAATAAAATAAGAGATAACTCTTTTAAATAAGTAGTTATTCATCCTATATATGTAGCTAATATTAAAAATAAGTACAATAGATAATAGCGAATTACTTACTTCCAGTGAACGTGATCCCTTGAATAAAGTAACGGTTAAAAAAAAGCATAAATAGCCAGTGTGGGTAAAGTAAACACCATTGATGCAGCCATAATATAGTTCCAATAACTTATATATTGTCCCTTAAATGTATTCAGACCCAGCGGTAAAGTAAACATTTCTGAATCAGATACAATCAGTAATGGCGTTAAAAAATTATTCCATGAACCCATGTACGCAATATTGCCTGTGCAGCCAATGAAAATTTCGCTAAAGGCAAAAATTGAAAAAAACGTTTCCAGATAAGTCAAGCCATCTAATGCAGTTTCATTTCCTAAATTCGGGAAAATTAATAAAAAAATTGCCGCATCATAAAACAAACTACAACATTTGGCACAATTAAACCTTTACTACGAGTATAGCCACCCTAACGATTTCAAAATTAAAAAGTGGGAATCAATGTAACTTTACCCAGGAATCATTAAAACAGCCAAAACAATAAAAAACCACACCTGATTTCCTGGAAACTGAATTCGTGCCGGCATATCCAACATTGAGTTAAACAATAGATTGAATCCAGTAACCTAAATAGCAACGTAGAACACACTGTTAAACAACCAGCGTCCAAATAGCGGCTCTTGGCTGAAGATTTTCTGATAATTTTCCAGCGTGAACTGTTGAGAACAAAATTATTTCCGCCTGCAACAATTTCTGATATGGCTTAAATGAAGCTGAAAGCGCCCAAGCAAAAGGAATAAAAGTAATAACTGTGTGTACATGCAAAGAATAAAATTATATAGAAGCCCTTTTCCCCATTGCAAATGCTTCACAGCAAATCCTTTAACTTATTTCCTTTAAAACCAGTAACGCTGAATCAGCGTCACAATCATAATTACCAACGCCAGCATTAACGCCAGTGTTTCGCATAATCATATCAATTTTTAAAAGCGTATTGATAAATTAAAAGCACAACTGTTAAAGTTGAATTATTAGGACCACCAGAACCACGCGAAAATATATAAGATTGGTCAAATAGTTGAAATGTACCAATGATACCCATAACAACGATGAAAAAGGTGACGGGCTGCAAAAATGGTAATGTAATCCAAATAAACTTATCCCACCAACTAGCTCCATCAATTGTTGCTGCTTCATAAAGTGTTTCCGGTATATCTTGTAGCGCTGCTAAATAGATAACCATAAATAACGGGGTAGTTGACCAAATGTTCATTAGCATAATTGCTTTAAGTGCAACAGCTGGATCACCTAGCCAGTTGTAAGTAGGTAGCCCTAAGAAGGCAAGAAAATTATTTAATAAACCATTAGTATTACAAATCCACATAAAAATAAGTGTTAATACCGCTGATGAAGTAACTGTTGGCATAAAAAAAAGAATACGAAACCAATTTTTCCCTTTTAGATTAGTATTTAATATCAGGGCTAAAGTAAGAGCAAGAATTGTCTGCACAGGAACAACGATTACTACATACTCAACTGTATTTTTTAAAGCAATCCAAACCTGTTCATCACTTGTGATTCGTAAAAAGTTTTTCCAGCCTCGGAAATTGTAACTAATTTCACCTAATGGCTGAACTTTATGAAAGGCAAGAACTATGGCAAACAAAATCGGCAGCAGTAGAAATATTCCTAAAATAATTATTGTAGGAGCCATAAAACTGTATCCATTTAATATTTCATTAGCTGTTTTATTTGAAATATATAATTTATTCTTAAAAGTGTTTAACATTTAATATTTAAAACTAACTACGTTGCCCTATACTACCTTAGATAATTAAGTATGCCATTAGAAGCTACTGAGTATATACCTGAGTTTTGAAGAATACACCTTTTAACGGTACGTCCAGCCCAGTGCGAGTATTAACAAGGTGATCAATTTAGTAAGGCGATCAGCATTAGTTAGGTAGGTAGACCCTAAATAAAAGCTACAAATTTTGAGACAACCAAAAAGGGTTTCGAATTGCTAGTGTAAGGCACCGAATCAGTTTCATAAATGTAATTAAATTAGTAATTTTTGGATATTCAAATGGTATAGCTATACTAATTGCGATTGATATTAGTAGTAATGCAAATAGAGCAGTATTAGATTGCCTGCCTTTCAGCCTTAGCATAAACTCTGCTTAAATGAAGTTTTAGTAAAGCTGTAGTACATAGCTTGTCACATTTATTGCAACGAAACTATTATCACTAATGACAACCAGCATTTAGTTGGAGTAACATTCTAAAAGACGTAAGTATATTTCAATACTTTTATTTTTATATGAGTCTACAGTGCAATAAAAGCTATCTATTGAAAGACTAAATCACTATCACAAAAGCTATAAATTCTATAGCTTTTAGCTTGAACTTAATTCAGCCGACGGCTCAACCGCTAGTTTCAATTGCATTTGCGTTTTTGTCGCTCACCATGTACGATATGTGTTCATATACATTAAATACGGTAACCCGACTGGGTAACCGGAGATTAAAAGGAGAACATTTTATGGGTTTATGGAACATTATTAAGCAAGGAGTATCCAATATTTCCTCTGCTGCAAGCTGGTGCCAAGGACTGTTGACCTTTACTAAGATGTCTAGGTCACTGAAAAAATTTGGGTCACTATTTTTAGTAGGAATAAGTTTAAGTGTAGCGATCGCCGCCTGTGGAGGCAACCCTAATGCCGATGGTGGTAGTGCTAGCTCAGCTGGTGCAACTGAAGGAGATAAAGAGCTAACACTCGTTTCCTACGCCGTCACCCGCGCCGCTTACGAAAAAATTATTCCCCAGTTCACTAATAAGTGGAAACAAGAACACAACCAAAATGTTACCTTCAGTCAAAGCTATGGTGGTTCTGGTTCCCAAACCCGTGCTGTAGTTGATGGTTTAGAAGCGGATGTTGTAGCACTAGCTTTAGCTCTTGATATCAAGAAGATTGAGCAAGCCGGGCTAATTGAACCAGGCTGGGAAAAAGAAGCACCCAACGATTCAATTCTTACCAAATCTGTTGCCGCTGTTGGTAGCAGGGCTGGTGATGGGAGAGGAATTTGAGCGTGGAGAGATTTGGCCGAGGTTGGGTGAGGGTTG
>JAUJND010000086.1:0-9670 GCA_030446505.1 Chroococcidiopsidaceae cyanobacterium YX2bin18
GAGTGGCTGGCTACGCTCAGATCGCTTAGATGTGATCGACACGATAGATAATTGGACGAGTCCCAGGCTAGGAATTTACTTTGAGCTATCTGGAGAAGAATTACAGATTTATCGTCCTAATGGAGAGCGATTTGCCCCTTATGTAGAGATTGCTCAACGGTTAGAACAGGAACGACAAAGAGCCGAACAAGCTGAACAACGAGCAGATCAGGCAGAACAAAGAGCTGAACAAGCTGAACAACAAGCAGCAAGGTTAGCAGAGCAATTACGAGCAGCAGGAATTGAGCCGAATCAATTTAAATAATAGCTCAATAGTGCGCTCACACTTTATCACTCTTATCAATGCCCCTGTCTTTCAAAGCATAAATATAATGTGATGCTAACGCAAATGACATATCAAACATGAACAAATCTATGCCTGAAGAATTTAAAGAAGGCGACAAAGTTGAGTGGAAGACTTCACAAGGTAAGACAACTGGCATAGTTAAAAAGAAGCTGACATCGTAGCTGCTTCAGAAGATAACCCGGAATACCTTGTTGAAACTGACAAAACAGGAAAAGAAGCTGCTCACAAACCTGATGCTTTAAAAAAGCTGGCGGATTAAGCTTTGACAAATTGGATGCTGAAGTAGACTGTTCTTTAAAAAACAAGCCATAACTTGCTATATCAGCGATCGCCTGATTGCAATAAATATAAGCATCAATCTCTTAAAGGTAAGGAGTAGAATTAAGGGGCATAAAAAAGCTGGGGTTTTGGAGGAAGCGACGTTGGATGAGCTAAGAGCGGCGCTGGAGTTAGCGACGGAAGATGAATTACAGCAGTTGACGGAAATCTTATTCCGCCGCAAGTTTAATCCCCTGGATTACGTTCATACGCCTGAACCGATAGACATTCAAAGTCGAGATCGGCAAGCTTGGCTGGATGCAATAGAGCAGCGATTTCGCTATCTAGCAGCAGACGGGGTGACGGTGTTGCGGGGACGCACCGCGCAAGTAACCTACCGACAAACCTTGATTCAGGTCTGTCGTTATCTCAAAATTCCATACTCTAATAAGCTTGCTACAACAGATTTAGAGGCAGAAGTGTTTTTAAATCTTCTGGGACGGATGTGGAAACATTTGCCAGCACAAGATCAACAAAGATTAACAGTGCGAGTACAGCGATCGCTTGGCAAATCACAATCTCAACCACTCCCCTTGGCTGTGCAACGCGACCCCTTGGCAATGCTGATTAAAGGTAGCAGCGCGATCGCTATTAGTTCCATTCTTCAACCGATGTTACTCCAACAAATTGCCCGTCAATTTGCTCTGCACAATGCCAGCTATCAAGTTGCCAAAGAAGCGCTGATCCGGAGCGGTACGGCAGCAGCAACGCAATTTCAAAGTCATCTTGCCCTGCAAACGGCAGGGCGGGGTATGGCGATGAATGCTGCTCGTTATGGAGCAGTACGGGGTGTTTTTGCTTGTGTAGGTCCAATGTTATGGACTTATTTTTTAGCTGATCTGGGTTGGCGGGCGATCTCGACTAACTACGGTCGGATTATTCCCACTATCTTCGCCTTAGCTCAAATTCGGCTCACCCGCGCTGAGTGCTGGGAACCAGCCTAGAACAATTATTAGCAGGATAAAACTAAAAACTAATAATTATTGCTTTGAAACCGCTTATCCTACTGCAACAACATTCAACATCGCGTTTGCAGATACCCTGGAACTACGCCCAACTAGCGTTACTCATCTTCCCAATAATTCCCTCGCTGGGCGCGTTGGGTATATTTCTGGCGTTAATTGGTACTTGGCGGCAAAAGTATCGCCAAATTATTAACCGTCCACTTAACCGGGGATTGGCTATTTTAGCGATTTGGCTAGTGATTACAGCGGTTTTTGCTTTCCACCGCTTAGAAGCTTTCCTTGGCTTATTTAATTTCTTACCCTTCTTTGGATTATTTGCTGCATTCAGCGTCCTCATCCAAACACCCGCGCAACTGCGGCAGCTGGCACTTATTTTAGTTTTTACTTCCGTGCCAGTGACAATTCTGGGCTTAGGGCAGTTGTTTTTAGGCTGGGTGACTCCAGTTCAACTACAAAGTATCTTAGGTTGGGCGATCACACCTAATGGCAACCCCCCTGGTCGCATGGCTTCTGTGTTCATGTACGCCAATATTTTAGCTGGCTATCTAGTTATTGTATTTATTTTGGGGCTGGGGTTGTGGCTGGAAACTTATCAAAAATTAGCACCCTCAATCTTCAAGCGGACAAGACTTCGCCACGTACCGCGTGCCGCGTGGCTGCACTGGGGATTTTTGAGCATAGCGGTTACTGGCAATCTCGTTGCCTTAATCTTGACAAACTCCCGGAGTGCTTGGGCGATCACCGTATGCGCTCTTGTTGCCTTTGCTATTTACCAAGGCTGGCGGTGGCTAGTGGCTGGAGTAGCTGCAATAGCTGGCAGTATTTTGGGGGCAGCGTTTGGTCCTTCACTAGTACAGCAGTGGCTACGGCAGATAGTCCCCGCTTTTTTTTGGGCAAGGTTAACAGACCAACTATATCCAGACCGTCCAGTGGCGCTGCTACGAACGACTCAGTGGCAGTTTGCCTGGGCTTGGACTCAGGAACGTCCTTGGGCTGGTTGGGGATTACGTAATTTCACACCTCTTTATCAGGAGCAGATGCACGTCTGGCTAGGTCATCCCCACAATTTTTTGCTGATGCTAACAGTTGAAACTGGCATTCCAGCCGCTATATTTTTCTGTGGTTGGACTTTATGGATCGCTGTCCAGGGTATCCAGATGTTGCGTTACTGGTCAGTTGTAGATAAGCAGGCTGAAGATAAACTCATCTTTTTTAGCTATTTAGTAGCTTTTTTAAGCTGTATTTTGTTTAACGCCGTAGATGTGTCGCTATTCGATTTACGACTGAATCTGCTGGGATGGTTGTTATTATCAGCAATTAGTGGAGTGGTATATAACGGGCGTGTAACTGCCAGGACAAATTTATTAGTCGAGGCACAAACAGAAAATTGTCGTTGAAGTGCAGCATGAATTGACTTTTTGTTCCAATTCCATAGATGTAAGTTGCGAAACTATCCCTGTTTTCTCTGACCAGAATTACGAGCTAAGACAATTGCTTATTTATCAACCAGTGTGATCATCGTCAACATATCAGGAGAAACTCGTTCAGCCAGATTAAGTTCAGAAATTACAGTGTTGAAAGTTTTACCCTGCGCCATGCGATCGCCAATCTCCTTAACTTCACCCCAGGTTAAATCACTTTCAACATAGGCTTTAGCTATTGTAATCAACAAGTTTTGGTAGTTATTACCCTCGGCAAGGGTCATCATATTATGCGGAATATTTAGGAATCGCTGAAAGCGGTAATACCAGGATTTTGGCTGATGCTTCACTACCATCTCAAATAAAGCTTGATGCTCTTTATTGCCGACAGCGCGATCGCTCTCACTCGATACAATAAACATTGGTGCAGCAACGCCTTTTTCCGCACGTTTGAGAACATCACGCCCCATGTCTAAGAAGACTTCCAATGCTGGCATCAAAAAGCCGTCGTAGCCAAAATGTGCTTTTCCAGGTTCAGTCCGCCATTCAAAATAGATATTGAGGATTTGCACGAACAAATCTACTAGCTTATTGCTGCTACTCAAATACGGGGCAAATACCAAAGCTTTGTCAATTTGGTCAGGACATTCTAGCGCTAGCCAAGCAGCCAGTGTACTGCCACCAGATAGCCCTCCCACGACCACTTTTCCTAAACTTTGAGCCTTTTCTAACCATTGCAAACCAAACTGTTGATATATCTCCTGATTTTCCGGCAGAGGAGGAGGGTTATCTGCATTCCAATTACCTGCCTGACCATGCCCTGGTAACAAAGGAATCAGAACGTTGTATCCCGCCTTGAAGAAGGCTTCTCCAATGGGTACAAACTGCTCTGGCGTGGCAGTAAACCCATGAAAAAACAAACACACCTTGGCACTAGGTCTAGGTTTAAGAAATAAACGAGAGTGACAATCATCCATTAGCACGATTGCATCTTTACGCGCTCTTGTGTGTCGAACTATGGCTGCTGCAAGTGTGGAATAGTTGGACATTTCTCCAAAAAAATCCAGTTTTAAAATGGCTGTTCAGATCTAAGCTAAAGCTAAAAGGAAACGTCCTGAATACTTTGGATAACAATACCCTATTCTCCAGCATTCACAATTACAAAAGCTCGAATAAGCGTCCAACTAATACAACTACGCCCTTGATAATACTAACCACTAAGCTAAAGTTACTAGTGGCTTTGACGCTGATGCTTTTCGGAGGTAAATGATTCAATGGTAGGTTGGATTAAGTTGCTGTAGTTGTTTTTAAGGAGATTAATTAGCTAAATTTGACATCCACCCTGCCCTATAAGTGCAGGGATTCCCAAACCTCACGATTTGAGTTTCTGCTTCTTTCCCTCGCGGGTTTTTCGCAACCGCCCTTCTTCCTTTTGGTCGTTAGGTCTTATGTTTGCTCCACAGACTGCAACTGCGAGTCCCGCAGCCAAAATATTCTTACTGGCGTTGATATCTCGATCATGGTTTATCCTACACTTAGGACAGTTCCACTCACGTATATTCAACGGCATTTTATCCATAATATGCCCACAGCTTCCGCATCTTTTGGAACTAGGAAACCATCGGTCAATTTTTATCAGTTCTCGTCCATACCACTCACACTTGTAAGCAAGTTGACGGATAAGCTCTCCCCAAGAGGCATCGCTAATACTTCCGCTGTGTTTATGGTTTCTCACCATATTTTGAAGCGCCAAATCCTCAACTACTATCGTTTGGTTTTCACGCACCAGTTGAGTCGTCAGCTTATGCAAAAAATCCTTCCTGCTATCAGTTATTTGCCCGTGAACTTTAGCTACTTTGAGCCTTTGTTTTTGTCGGTTATTAGACCCCTTCTGTTTACGAGACAGAGCTTTTTGAACTCGTCTGAGCTTAGTCCTCAGCCGCTTAAAGTGCTTCGGATTAACGATTTTGTCTCCATTGCTGGTAGTAATCAAGCTAGTTATTCCCATGTCCATTCCAATAGACTTATTGGTTTTGGGTAGTGGTTCAATAGCTGTATCCACAAGCAACGAAACGTGGAATCTTCCACTAGCATCCAACTTGACCGTTATAGTAGATGGTTCGCACCATGATGGCAGTTGTCTACTCCAACGAATCGGCAATGCTTCGGCACACTTAGCAAGCCAGACTTGCCCATCCTTCCATTTGAAAGCAGACTTGGTAAACTCGGCGCTACCTCCGTTATGCTTCTTCTTAAAGTTGGGGTACTTGGCTGTCCCCGCCCAAAAGGACGCAAACGCCTTTTGCAGGTGTCTAAGCCCTTGCTGCAAGGGTACGCAGCTAACCTCATTCAGAAATTGCAATTCCTCCTGCTTTTTCCATTGAGTAAGCATTGCAGAAGTATTGGCGTAATCAATTCTCTCCTGCCGTTCATACCAGCCTTCTGTTCTTGCCGCCAGCGCTCGGTTATAGACCAAACGCGCACAACCCATAGTTTTCCGCAACAAGGTTTCTTGTTCAGAAGTCGGGTAAACGCGGTAACGGTAAGCTTTTTGCATATCTCACATTATAGCGCGTTAAATGTAAAGCCGTCTTTAAAGACGGGGTTTCCACCCACAATTTCTGATGAATATAAGCTTGTAATTTATATGCAATCTCAACGTCATGCTTGGCCTTTAACTGTAGAAGAAGCGATCGCTATCCAAGAACAACTCAGAGACGAGATAATCACTTCAGACCAGTTAGGAACAGTTCAATATGTAGCTGGGGTGGATATGGGGTTTGAAGCAGCAGGTACGATTAGTCGTGCAGCAGTAGCGGTGTTGAGTTTTCCAGATCTGCAATTGCAAGAATCAGCGATCGCGCGTCGTCCCACCTCTTTTCCCTACATCCCAGGATTCCTCTCATTCCGGGAAATCCCAGCTGTACTTGATGCGCTAGAAAAAATTAATACTATGCCAGACCTAATTTTATGTGATGGTCAAGGCATCGCCCATCCCCGGCGGTTTGGCATTGCTTGCCATTTAGGACTACTTGTAAATATGCCGACAATTGGTGTAGCAAAATCTTTACTTGTTGGTAAACATGAATCAGTGCTAGAAGAAAAAGGTAGCTGGCAACCATTGCGACATCGGAATGAAACAATTGGCGCAGTGCTACGGACGCGCAGGGGAACAAAGCCATTGTATATTTCCAGTGGTCATCGCGTCAGTTTACCTACTGCGATTGAGTATGTGTTACGTTGCACACCAAAATACCGCCTGCCAGAGACAACCCGGATTGCGGACAAGCTAGCCTCTTCAAAGGAAGCGATCAGCTAACGCTCCTCACGTAACTGAATTGAACATTGCCCCAGTAAAATATCCTTATCGTTCAGAGAAACATTGACAATTTGAAGTTATTTAAAGAATTATCGTAGGAACACCCAGTCATTCCGCTTGAGGAAACTATGGAACCAGTCATTCTCGTTCTGATTGAAGTACTGATCGTAATTGGATTCTCGCGGCTTTTAGGGCTGGGATGCCGCTGGATTAAACAACCACTGGTGATTGGCGAAATTATTGCTGGGATTATGCTGGGTCCATCTCTGTTCGGTTTAATTGCCCCCGATTTAGCAACAGCTTTGTTTCCAGCCACAACAATTCCCTTCCTGAATGTACTATCTCAGGTGGGGCTGATCTTTTTCATGTTTCTAATTGGGCTGGAGCTAAATCCAAAATATCTCAGTGGTCAATTAGAAGTAGCAGTTTTAATTTCCCACGTCAGTATTTTGGTGCCTTTTTCACTAGGAACACTGCTAGCGGTGGTACTGTACCCGCTAGTTTCTGATGCCAGTGTCTCGTTTACTGCCTTTTCCCTATTTATGGGGGCAGCAATGTCGATTACAGCCTTCCCGGTACTAGCGCGGATTATTACAGAGAATAACTTGCAGGGAACGCGCTTAGGAACCTTGGCGCTGACTTGTGCGGCGGTAGATGATGTGACTGCTTGGTGTGTGTTGGCGCTAGCGATCGCAGTTGCTCATACTAACAACATGGCTGGAGCCGTGCCAACAATTCTCTATTCCTTGGTCTACATCACTTTGATGGTAACGGTGGGGCGTTGGCTCCTGAAACGCGTTGCCTCCTTCTACGAGCGTCAAGGCAGGCTGAGCCAGGTTGTCCTAGCTTGGATTTACATGGGTGTAGTTGCTTCAGCGCTAGTTACAGAGTTAATTGGCATTCACCTGATCTTTGGTGCTTTCTTACTTGGGGCTGTAATGCCCAAAAATGAAGGGTTAGTGCGGGAAATAGCTCAAAAAACCGAAGATTTTATTTTAATATTTTTGTTACCAGTATTTTTTGCCATCAGTGGGCTGCGGACGCAAATTGGCTTACTCAATAATCTGAATTTATGGCTCCTGTGTGCTGCTGTTGTAGGAGTGGCAATCATTGGCAAATACTTTGGCACTTATATAGCTGCTCGCGTTAGTGGCATTGATAACCGGGAAGCCTCAGCACTTGGTTGGTTGATGAATACGCGGGGTTTGACTGAGTTAATTGTGCTAAACATTGGTTTAAATCTGGGTGTGATATCGCCTTTGCTATTTACCATGCTGGTAATTATGGCGCTGGTAACAACATTTATGACCTCGCCCTTGTTGGAGTGGACTTATCCGAAACATCTGATCAAATTGGATTTAGTAGAGCCAGAAACTGAAGCAGGTATAGTAGACGCTGAAACTACTTATCGGATTCTAGTACCAGTATCAAATCCAAGTACCCAAAAAGGATTACTGCAATTGGCAGTAGCGATCGCTGGCAGCCGATTTCAACCTGCTGTTGTTCATCCCCTGAGCTTGATTGAACTAGAAGAGTATGTCTTTGACAGTACCCCAGATGAAGCTAATCGGTTAATTCAAGAGCGCCGCTACAGGCTAGAACAATTAATTCAAACCTTGGAACCCTCAGCAGTACGCTCTTATGTGCATCCGATTGTGCGGATAACTAACAAGATCGCTAGGGCGACAGTAGAGATTGCGGAACTTGACCAAGCTGATTTAATTATGGTGGATGGCATCATTCAGCTTTTAGTAAAACCGCTTGGGTGGGCGAGTCGGTCAAATTTCAGCACTGCTCCAGTGGATGTAGCAGTTTTTTGTAGAACGTGGAGGCGAGCGCTTAGAAAGTTTGTTAGTGCCTTATTCTGCCAATATCCATGATGAGCTGGCACTGGAGCTTGGTTTAAGACTACTTATTAATCGTGATACCTGTCGTCTAACGGTTCTACGGGTGGTGCAACAAAATCAGGTTCAGAGTGGATTTGACAGAGTTTAGCACCCTGATGCAGCAATTGCCTGCTAGTGTGCGCGATCGCATTGAGATCCAAATAATTGAAGCAGCAGAGCCAATTCATGCTGTAGTAGCAGCATCCGCAGCCGTTGATCTCACGATTGCTGGTACTAGCCGCGCTTGGGGAATCGAGCGCCAAACCTTGGGGCGATATACAGATCAACTAGCAATTCAGTGCCAATCTTCTCTCTTAATTACCCGCCGCTATCGTCAAGTCACTTCTCACCTTGCCTCAGTGCTTAAAGAAACGCAGTCAGCCGCTAACCAAAAGATTGACGTATAAAATTTTGTAATTCATCCTTACCCTCACTTCAATGAGTCATTTCAACCTTAAATCTTTGACCTTTTACGGAGGAGCGATATCTGCGGTTCTGATATTGTTTAAAGCTGTAACGGCTTACGGAGAAAGTAATCTCAAGGCTCCCACTGACATTGACGGTCTCTATCGCCTCTCTTACACCCAACAGCCAGGCTGCTCGAAATCAAATGCCCCTGTGTTAACTATTCAGCAATCTGGTATTTACTTGAATGGGTCTTTATTACCAACACCAACTAGTGTCCAGCAGCCAACAAGTGCTGAGGAGTCCTCTTTAACTGGGCAAATGAGTAATCAGCACCTGAATTTAGTTGGTAAAGTTCCCAAATCAACCCTTTGTACTAATCTCTCTCAAGGTGAAGCGAGTAATCAAATCGAGGATAATTCTCCCATTTCTGTTAGGATTCAAAGCAGAGTGCAGGAAAATACCCTAGAAGGTCAAATAAGTGTAATTGGCATTCCAAAATTTATTGAATTTACAGCCCAGCGAGAAACTCCATCTCAACCGTCTAAAGACTCCACCAACCATTAAAATTGTTTGTAGATGCTTTGCTTTATCTTAGGCAAAACTATTTATAGCGGTTACAGGCTAAAGCGCAATCGCTTTTATGGACATTTATATTGCTTAGATGCGTCCTCTGGATTCATACTGCATAAATGTAACTTTGCCAAACACAAAACTGTATAGGTGCAAGATATAAGGAAGTGCTAAATCATGGTAGAACGTCCAATTAAAAAGTCTGAACGTCAGGCTGTTACTGAATCCAATGATGCTGTAAATGAAGCCCCCAAGACTGAACTTATTACCAATGAAGGCGCTCAAGATATTACTCCACCTCCGACTGAATCTACTGAAGCCACTGACGTTGTAAATGAAGCCCCTGATATTGAACCGACCAAAGAGTCTGAACATCAGGCTATTACTGAATCCAATGATGCTGTAAATGAAGCCCCCAAGACTGAACTTATTACCAA
>JAUJND010000086.1:9770-9864 GCA_030446505.1 Chroococcidiopsidaceae cyanobacterium YX2bin18
TGAAGGCGCTCAAGATATTACTCCACCTCCAATTGAATCTACTGAATCCAATGACGTTGTAAAAGAAGTCCGCAAGATTGAGCCGATTAAAAAG
>JAUJND010000086.1:9964-14249 GCA_030446505.1 Chroococcidiopsidaceae cyanobacterium YX2bin18
AAGTCCGCAAGATTGAGCCGATTAAAAAGTCTCAACGTCAAGCTGTTACTGAATCTAATGATGCTGTAAATGAAGTCCCTAAGCCTGAACCTATTACCAATGAAGGCGCTCAAGATATTACCTCGTCCCCAGAGGAACGGAGCACAACCCGACCACTACTGGCAAAAGACAAAAATCAGGTAAAGGGTAATAGCAAAGGTAGAGGAGATCACCGAAAAGATGAGCAGTCGACCAAACTGCCAGTAAATCTTGCCTTAATGCGGGGTCCTAAACCGACGAAGGCAAAGCCTCCAGTAATTTCAAAACAAGACGGGACATCGGATTCAGCCGCTGAAGTGGAGCAAGCGCCATCTGAATCTGATGTCCAAGTGGATCAAGGAAGCTGACTTTGATCAAGCTTGACGGCTGAGAGTTAGTCTGCCCAGGGCTTAACAGCTAAGGCTTGCTACTAATGGCGTTATTTTCACTATTAGTAGCAGAAACTAAACATTTCTTAACCCTGAATGGTTAAATGCAAGTTGTTACAGTTAATCTAGGAACCCTGACACTGGTTCTAATTAACCTGGGCAAGACCTAACTTAAGTGAATGCAATTTGCCAAAAGCTATTTTGGCTGATGGAATCAAAACACAACGAGCATTGATTAAAGATTTTTTCTTTTATCTAAAAACATGACCAAGGACAACGGACATTCTAGTGTGAAGCGATGCCTACGTCCTACGCCTATCTCTCTATGGCGTTACTCTGTTGGTACTTTGAGCTTGATTGGCATAATCACAACAGTTGTCAAAGCTGGTAGCGTACCAGTGCCAGCCGCAGTACTTGCGGAATGGCGCTTTAACCCAGATGCAAATCAACTAGAAGTTACTCTCCAGAATCAGACAACACCGCAATACTTTGTGCTTGCTCAGCCACCGCGGATTGTACTGGATTTACCAAATACTCAAGTGGGTAAAGTTGCTAGCCAACAAAGTTATTCAGGAGCAGTACGCAAAGTTCGGGTATCACAATTCCAGCCGGATATAACTCGAATTGTTTTGGAGTTATCGCCAGAAGTCGTATTAGCCGTTGGACAGATGCAACTCCAACGGACATCACTTACTGGAAAGGGCGATCGCTGGTTACTAAGTCTGGGAATTGCCGCTCAAAATACTTCAAACTTATCTAGCGTACCTTCAGATAAGAATGGCAACCAGCAGGTAATTCCTAGTGTCATATCCCCAAGTCAAAGCGCTACTATATTACCCAATGCGACACTACCGCCAGCCACTATCAGCAGCCAGCAGCCAGCTATTGTCAGTGTTCCTCCTTTGACTCCGAGTGTCAACCCAGAAGCACCACGCACTAACACTTCAAACACCTGCAATTCAACCTAACAGTAAGCCTGTAATTGATTTTGGTCAACTCCTACCTCAATTGACACCAGTTACAACTACGCTACCAGTTCTACAGCCTGATACATCTCTGCTGCCTGAGATGACTTCAGCACCACTGGAGAGGCAACGCTCCCCAGTAGTCGTACCCAACCTTGATAGCACTTCTACCGCTGGCACAAGCACTGAACCAACTAATCAACTGCCTGATATCCTTTTGCCTGCGGGTACTCAATTGAATTTACGTTATGTGGGCAACTCCTTGACGCTCAAGGCTGGTTCACCCCAGCCAGCAGAATTATTGTTACAGTCAGACTTGCGATCACTCACTGGCGAACTGATCGCCCCTATTGGCACACCAGTTATCGGACGGTTTGAAACAACTGGTGATGGTAGTCGTTTTATCGCCCAAGGACGCCTCCTCCAAAAATCGAAATATTCCTTTCCGGCTCTTTTCTGACATATTGGACGACAACCGAACAGCCTCTACAACAAAACTGAAATCGGATCAAATTATCCAAATTCGCCTAACTGAGAGTCTACCTAAATTTTAATTTTAGTAGCGCTATTACCTAGAACCTGTTTTCTTCAGTGGGGGCAACTGCGCCGGGTGTATTCTGGTAGAAGTTCTTGGCAGCATCGTTCTGGGTACACGCAATCAATTTGCGGTGAACTTCCCAGTTCGCCTGTGTAGGCAAACGTATTTAACCGATTTTTGCAATCTCGTACTTGCTCCGATGTTACTAATTTTCTTTTGCTCTAGAATTGCCTAGCATTTGTCCGAAGGACGCATCCGGGACGCATAGTCGGTTGAGAGACATAAACATTAAAGGGGTTTAGCGATACAAACAGGCGGGTGTCCATCACCATAGCGCTGGCTCCATACTGTACACAAATCTCAGGATTCGGTGCGCTTTCGTCAATGAATGCACGCGAGGCAACATTTTTTGGATCTAATGTTGTTGTTGAGCTAAAGGCAATGCCAAGCCCGATTCCCAACACAAACACCCCTGCCAAAATTGCGATGGAGGTGTAATTGAAGGCTGAGGGTATCCAGCCGGGAGGTTTAGTGGCAGTAGATTTACCAGTAGATTTACGTCTCATATTTGCTTAATTAATTTCACCTAACTTGAGCAGACGTGGCTGCAATTACTCTCCTTCTCTCAGTATGACGACAGAAAGCTTAACTGTGCTAGCAGCAGGAAGTGTTTTCTGTTTCTCGGTGAGATTTGAGTATTTCTACTAGGAGTTACGCAGTTGAATGTCATGCTGAACGCAGTGAAGCATCCCAGAGATTCTTCGCTACCGCTCAGAATGACATTATTGCGTCCAACTGCGTAAGTCCTGTCTACTTTCCTGTGATATCTAAAAATAAGCTCTGATAATATTGAGCGTTGGAGTGTTTTTAAAATGTAAAGTAAAGTTAAGATAACTTGCTGACATTTAACTTGAAGAAAGTGTTCCAATCCTCGGCTGAGATAGGCAAAACCTTCAAATCCTCAAACTTTAAAAATCTTCTAGCAGATAGCCTTACCATCTTTTGGGGGGATTGGCTAGATTTGCGTGTCCGGATTCTGCAAGTGGCAGCTTCTGGGTTAGTGTCACCGCTAATTTATATTTTGGCTTTTGGTTTGGGTTTGGGTGGCTCACTACCCAAGCCAGCTATTGGTAGTAACTACTTAGAGTTTATTTTGCCAGGAATGGTAGCGCTGTCATCAATGACGATTAGCTTTGGTGGCACGACATTTTCTATTTGTGGCGATCGCTTGTTCACTAAAAACTTTGAGGAATTGCTGCTAGTTCCGATTCATCCTTTAGCGCTACACCTCGGTAAAATGCTGGCGGGAATTGTGCGGGGGTTAATGACATCGGGTTCTGTAATTCTGGTAGCGGTGCTGTTTACTGGCAAGATCTGGGGTTTTCTCAACCCGTTGTTTCTGCTGTTGCTGGTACTGAACTGTGCTGTGTTTTCTGGGTTGGGTGTGCTTGTCGGGTTAAATGTGCGATCGCTCGAAAGTGTGGGACTCTACAATAATTTTGTGATCATCCCTATGTCTTTTTTGGGAGCAACATTCTTTGATCCAGCTACTTTGCCAGGTGCTTTGAAAATAATTGTTTATCTACTACCACTGACTTATACCAGCATCGGGCTGCGGGCAGCGGCATATTTACCTGTGTCACAGTTTCCTTGGTATACAGTGCCAGTATTACTTGTAATTGCGATCACGCTTTCCTTAATGGGTGCTAACCAATTTGCCCATCAACAGGACTAATTCAGATAGGAATACGCTTTTCAGTAGAATTCTTGCAAAAGGTTAGGTAACGCCGAGTAAGTTCATAGTTGTAAAGCCCTGCTATCAAATTAAATCTCAGTCCAAATCGGCGGCGATTTCTATAGCGCTCAGACAAAATCTTAAACACCTGAAGTCGGCGGTTAAGATGCTCACAGATAACTCTGAGTTGAGCGTATTGCCGATGAGCACGTTTTTGCTCAGTAGGTAGTTGACTACCTCTAGGCTTCTTTTTCCGGGTACGACTATGAGGAGCAAGCCTTTGAATACCTTGGTATGCCTGATTTGCTAAACACTCAACTGTTGGTGGCAGTTTCACAAAGCTAGTTTTAAACAACTGAAAATCATCTACTTTCCTCTTAGCATAAGTAGTGCAGATAATCTGTTTACTTGCTTGAGCTACCAAGACTGCTGCTGTAAAACCTTTTTTGTTTTTTGGGGAGGCTAAGAGCGGGCTTGCTGTCACATCCACAACTACTACCTCTATCTCATGGTCAACTTGCAGCAGTTTTTTGTTCCCTGGCAGATAGAATACACCTGAATTTATCAGCTAATCTTCTACTTTGCGGCTGAGCCGATAGGCTGTCGATTCGTTGACTCCGAAAGTAGGTGCGATACTCTC
>JAUJND010000087.1 GCA_030446505.1 Chroococcidiopsidaceae cyanobacterium YX2bin18
TAAAAAACAAAACATTCTACCGCATATCGTAGCCAAACAGATTTGGATCAACTTCCCCTAACTGCAAGTCTGCCAAACCATACTCCGCCCAACGACGTTCCACCATCGCCGCTACATCTGGATCGGATTCCAGCGCTGCACCCCATTCATGTTGAGTTTCCGGCGGAATCTTTGTTGTCGCATCAATACCCATGCGCCCACCCAAACCAATTTTCTCGCTGGCAAAATCTAAGGTATCAAAGGGAGTTTCTGGCAGAATAAACACATCCCGAACTGGATCAACTTTGGAACTAATTGCCCACACAACTTGACGCGGATCGCGGATGTTGATGTTTTTATCTACAACAATTACAAATTTAGTGTAAGTGAACTGCGGTAATGCGCTCCAAAAAGCTAGAGCCGCACGACGAGCTTGACCAGGGTAAGCTTTATCAATTGAAATTATCGCCGCTTTGTAGCTGAGGGCTTCCATTGGTAAGAAAAAGTCAACGATTTCTGAGACTTGTTGCCGGAGTATGGGAGTGTAGATCCGGTTAAGCGCGATCGCCATCATTGCTTCTTCCTTGGGCGGACGACCACTAAATGTAGTCAAATAAATCGGATCTCTGCGATGCGTCATACAGTGGAAACGAACCAAGGGCGAATCCTCCACACCGCCGTAATAACCCATGTGATCCCCAAAAGGACCATCCGGCATTACTTCCCCTGGCGTAATTGTGCCTTCTAAGACAAATTCTGAATCAGCTGGCACTTCTAAATCCACCGTCTTACACTTAGCTAGCTGTACGCCAGAACCGCCATACAAACCAGCAAATAGCCATTCCGACAAATCAACTGGAATCGGTGTTGCAGCTGCCATGATGATCATCGGATCTACGCCAAGAGCGATCGCCACTTCCAACTTCTTTCCCTGTTCCGCGCATTTACGCAAATGCCTTGCTCCACCCCGCACCGATAACCAATGAACCGTCATCGTGTTACGTGATTGTAGTTGGAGCCGATACACACCTACATTCGGCGTACCCGTTTCACAATCTTTAGTAATTACTAACCCCAGCGTGATAATCTTGCCAGCATCCCCTGGATAGGGACGAATTAAAGGTAACTGGGTTAAATCCATGTCATTATCTTGGATTACCACTTGCTGACAAGCAGGAAAAAAGTCTCGACTTGGTTTAGCTTTCAGCACATCAAACAACAATTTACCAAACTCCACCGCCTGTCCAATCTTCTTAGGTGGTTTAGGCTGTTGCAACATACCCAGCTTTTTACCTAGTGTCTCCAACTCCTGGGGAGTTTGCATATTCATCGCCCAGCAAATTCGTTCCACCGTGCCCATTAAGTTAATTGCTACAGGAAAAGCTGCCCCTTTGACGTTTTCAAACACCAACCCTGGACCTCCTTGTTGCAGCATCCGGTTGGAGATTTCAGCAATTTCTAAATTTGGATCAACCAGCGCCGTAATCCGTTGCAGTTGCCCACGTTCCTCTAAAAGTTTAATAAATCCGCGTAAGTCTCTTGCCATTGCTCTATAAGATCTGCATATTTAAGAAGTATGAAGCACTTCCTTCTATTATTCAGATTAAATAGAAGTTGTGCTTGTTTTACTGGCAACTGCAACCTCATCTATATTTTCATTGCCAAACCATCATCCAATTTAAGAAGCTGATGATTTTAATCCCAGTATTAGTGTATTTTTTAACCTTTACTTAACCGAATGCCCTGAAAGATTTGGGTATCCTACGGAGAGACCGCCCAATTTTGAGTCAGCCCTTTCAGCATTAACGTATGTCAAGAGTCTTTGATTTGATTGTCAAGGGTGGACCAGTCATGATCCCAATCGTGGGACTATCGATTGCTACATTTGCCTGTGCCTTTGAGCGAGCTTGGTTCTGGTATCAGTTGTTGAGCAAAGAAGACCGTGTTGTGCATGATGTGTTAGATGCGGCTCATTATGATTTAAATAAAGCGGCAGCGATCGCAGCTCGTGACCAAAATATAGCAATTGGTCGTTTTCTTTTGGCACCTCTAAAACTCAAGCAGCCTACTCCTGAAACCTTTCGCCTAGCTTTGGAAGCAGCAGGAGATAAGGAATTTGTCCAAATGCGTAAGGGTGACAAACTGCTGGAATCTGTAGTTGGTATAGCACCACTATTAGGATTGCTAGGTACTGTAACAGGTCTGATTATTACCTTTTCTAAATTAAACATCGGCGGTGGTGGCTCAGCTGCTGATACTACGGCAGCGGCGGCGGGTATTGGTGAGGCTTTAACTACAACGGCAGGCGGCATGATTGTTGCCATTATCGCTCTGTCCTTCTTCCGGATCTTTGTGACGTTGCAAGCCCAGCAGGTAGATTATTTCTCTAAAGTAGGGAGCGAACTAGAGCTAATTTATCGGGAGATTTGGTATGAGCCTCTCTTCCACAGTAATAATAAAGCTGCTTCTGCTTCTAACTCACAAACAGATAGTGCTGTATCAGTTGACAGTCAATAAAATTTAAAAAATTTCTTAACTTTAATTTATGCGATTCAAGTCTCAGCAGAAAGGCTCACAAATGCCAGAGGTAAATCTAGTACCAATGATGGACGTGATTCTGACAATTCTTACGTTCTTCATCATAGTATCTATGACCTTGACTGGTCAGCAGCAATCTGTAGATATTACTTTACCCAGTACAGATGCAGGTGCTAGCACTTTACCAGTGCCAGATCCTTTAGTAGTAGGCTTGAACCAGCAAGGTCAGGTTTTATTAAACAATCAACCCGTTGGTGATGCTCAGTTAAGCCAACAAATGCAAACTTACTTAGTGCAGAATTCCAAGGGAGCAGTAATTCTGAAGGCAGATCGTAAATTGCCTTACGAACAGGTAGTTCAGGTTTTAGGCAAGATGCGGGACATTGGAGGCGATCGCGTCTCCTTAGCAATTGACCAAGGCTAAAATCCAATATTGCTTAGTTAAACCGCTTTAATTTTTTGCTGCTTACGCTGGAGGGTCGCTCCACAAAACAACAATAGTACCTGCACCGTCTTTAGTTGGCACTAAATTGAGATAACCTGTGAAACTATCTTTCTTGAGTCTATAGAGAGAGCCGCCACCATAATCTCCCGATTCTGATACCTCAAAGATGCTCTGTAAACTAGGCGCTAAATTGGTATAAACCGCATCAGGAGTTTGACCCGAAACCAGTTTCACACCCTCAATTTCTTCTCGTTGCTCTGCTGGGATCAAGCTACCATCTTGATCCTGACTTTCCAGTTTGGTGTAGAAATCATTGGGATTCTTAAACGGGGACTCATCCTCTAATTCCTCACCAACTTCGGCAAGGATAGTGTAAAACTCAGGCGGTACATCAACCGCGTTTTTGAGGTCATCTAAAGTGCGAGGCTGGTCAGCGAGAACGTATATTGTGCCTTGCTCTGTAGAAATTAAGCTGAGATACTGAGCGGGAAAGTCACTTCTAGACACTTGATACACTTTTTTAGCAGGCTCATCTGTATCTACCTGAGCAGTAAACTTTCTCGCTGGTAGTTCCTTCTCAAAATAAGCCGCTACTTTATCGAGTGCATTGCCTGTTTGGAAGCAGGATTGTACTTCCAGGCAACCCGCTTTTGCTCCGGGAAAAAGAGGAAAGTCAGCTAATGCCGTATCGGTGGCAGGTGCAGTTTCTGGTGGAGTCGTAGTCGGAGTAGAAGTTCCAGCCGCTGGTGAAGGAGCAATAGGGCTACGAGTAGGTTGAACTTGTCGCGATCGCGGAGCTTGAACAATCGGTTGTGTACGAGGACGATTAGCCAACACAGGTGAACGAGTTATTGGTTTTACGACTTTAGGAGGTGCAGGTTTAGGTGATGGTTGCGATCGCTTTATTGTTGGCGGCGAGTTAGTAGTTGGCAGCTGAGTAACCTTGACAGATTTTTCTTGCTTTTTCTCAGGTGCTTCTTTATCTGGCAGTGGCATTAGCATTAATAAGCCATGCAATGCCAAGGAGATAAGTAACATTGGTCTAATTAAGGCTTGCAAGGGAGGAGGTAATTTTTTTAGGGGGTAAGTTGTATTCATACAATTTAGACACTACAATATTGCTTCTTTAGTATTAGGTTTTAACCCTTGATGGCGATCTCTCGTCCATTGTTTTACCGATAATATAGATGCTTTTTAATATCACCCTTTGATGAATTAAAGTGCAATTAATATTTTATTCTTGATGAGCTATAGATTTAATTGCTACTAGAAATTATCACTAAAAACTCTGAAATAACTATAAATCAAGCAAGCAGAGTTACCCTAGTTTTACCTTTGATTTGTAGCAATTTTGTATGTTTTGCTACTATTTTTTGCTTTTTGGCTATTTATTATACTTAACTATTTTGCCGCTTTAGATGTCAAGTGTTTGCTAAAACAAGTAACCTCTAGCTAATTGCTAGCATAGAACCACCTTGGGATAGAATACCAAGAAAACAAACTCAAAAAACTTTAATGCTGCGAATAGAACAATTTTTTAAACTAATCTTTACCTAAAGTTAACTATAAATTAGCCTTTCATTTTTCTTAACTTAACCAATATAGTTAAAAGTTTAATCAAGATAAGAATAATCGCAATTTTTTGCTGCTGAGGATGCATCTATATGATTTTGTCTAAAACCACGATCAAGCGTGCGATTACGACTTCAGTAGTAACTGCTGTTGTGACGTTAGGATCTACTTTTGCCGGACTTGCTCAAGCACAAACTTTAAATGGTGCAGGGGCAACTTTTCCTGAACCCCTTTATCAGCGTTACTTTAATGCAATCCGCAAAGATTTTCCAGATCTTCAAGTCAACTATCAAGGCATTGGTAGTGGCGGTGGAATTAAACAGCTAACTGCTGGAGCAGTTGACTTTGCAGGTAGCGATACGGCTATGACCGATGCTGAGGCAGCTAAAGTAGATGGAGGTGTAGTATATGTACCTACATCTGGTGGTCCTGTAGCCGTTGTTTACAACCTTCCCGGAGTTACCAATCTCAAATTATCCCGTAAGGTGCTTCCGGCAATCTTTTCTGGTCAAATTACCCGTTGGAATGACCCCAGAATTGCGGCAGATAATCAGGGCGTGAATCTACCGGATCAGCCAATCAGACTGGCTGTACGTGCTGATAGCAGCGGTACAAGCTACATCTTCACTAACCACCTGAGTGCAATTGACCCCTACTTCAAAGGCAGAATTGGTGCTAACAAAGCACCGAAGTGGGCTGGAAAACCTGTCAGTGGTAAGGGAAATCCTGGTGTTGCTCAAATCGTGAAGCGGACTCCAGGAACTATTGGATATGTAGAGGCTTCTTTTGCTACGACTAACAAGCTCCAATCGGCGCTCGTGCAAAACAAAACAGGAGCCTACGTTGCGCCTACCTTGCAGGAAGCAAATAAAGCTCTGGAAGCGGTAGAGTTTAACCCTGACTATCGCGTTACCTTTAGTAAGCTAGGAGATCCTGGACAAGGTTATCCGATTACAGGTTTAACCTGGATCATGGTTTACAAAAATTATGACCAACCAGCTGAGGCTGATGCTGTCAAAAAGATGGTGCAGTGGGTCCTTACTAAAGGTCAAGAAATAAACGACGATCTAGGCTACACTCGGATTCCTACAAGTGTTGCTAACCGTGTCATTCAAACAGTAAGCAGCACGGTAGACAGCAGCGGCGTTACCTCTCGCTAGTAGCGCACTTACCCTCAGTCTTCAAGTCTTAAGCTAAGGGCATCTTCAGATGAAGATGCCCTTAGCTACTATCGACATAAGTTAAAATGTTTTGTTTGTAAAATGACAAATACTTGAGCAGGTATGCAAGAACGGTCTGAGCAAGCTTCTAACCAATTTAGGGCAGGGATTAACCTTGAAATCACAACAGCAGGTGAGGAAAATCTTTGGCTGGATCAGGGGTTTACTTGGCTAGTTCGTAGTTTCGCCTTTGGCACTGTGATATTGCTGTTTTGGTTAGTATGGGCAATTTTCGATAAGGCTCAGCCAGCAATACAGAAATTCGGACTCTCGTTTTTGTGGAGTCAGGATTGGAATGTAGCTGATCTAAGTTTTGGAGCTTTGCCTTTTATTTACGGAACACTAGTAAGTTCAGCGATCGCGCTTTTGTTAGCAATTCCAATCGGACTAGCGGTTGCTTTAGTTACAAGTGAAAACTTTTTACCGCCGTCGGTGCGATCGCCTCTTGCCTTCTTAGTTGAACTGATTGCGGCAATTCCCAGTGTAATTATTGGGCTTTGGGGAATTTTTGTGCTAACTTCCTTTATCCAGCCAATCCAACAATGGCTTTACCAATACTTTCGCTGGATTCCCCTATTTAGCACTGATCCCTCTGGTTACGGTGGCTACGGTATGCTCGCAGCTGGAGTTATCCTGGCAATCATGATTCTGCCCACAATGGCAGCAATTAGCCGCGAGGTTTTGCTAGCAATCCCAAAGGAATTGCGGAGTGGCTCAATGTCTTTAGGAGCTACCCGCTGGGAAACTATCTTTGGCGTATTGCTACCAGCAGGTAGGTCCGGCATTCTAGGCGCGGCACTCCTTGCTTTAGGACGGGCTGTAGGGGAAACGATGGCAGTGACAATGGTGATTGGCAACTCACCTACAATCAGCGCCTCGTTACTAGACGTGGGTTACACCATTCCCGCTGTACTGGCAAATGAATTTGGCGAAGCGCTGGATGATTTGCATATTGGTTCTTTAATGTATCTGGCACTGATTTTGTTTACCGTTACACTGCTGGTTAATATTATTGCTGTGTTAATGGTGCGGCTTATTGGTCGGCAAGGCAAAATGCCAGGATTTTAGCTATTAGGGTGTAACTATCTATCACAATAGTTTAAGCTTTCCACTATAAATACCATCTAGCTATCAGAAACCTGGTAACAAGATAGCGGCTGTTTAAAGTTTTAAAGGCGCAAATTAATATACTTCTATGTCTACAAGCCATCCTCAACAGAGACAATCTTTGGCGGCACTATATCAGCCCTTGCCGATAAGACGGACAATGTTTAATGTTGGGATGAGTGCGATCGCCTTCGCACTTACTGGTCTAGCGCTGCTGCCCCTACTGGCAATCTTAATTGAAATCTTACGCCAAGGGCTGCCTCACTTGAAATGGGAAGTATTTGTCTCTTTGCCAGCTCCAGTTGGGGTACAAGGGGAACCGAATGGCTTTGCCAATGCGATTATAGGTACGCTGATGATGGTTGGGTTTGCCTCTCTTTTGAGTATTCCCTTTGGTGTAATGACAGGTATCTTCCTATCAGAGTTGGGTCAAGGAACTGGGATAGCAAATTTTGTTCGGTTTATAACCACTATCCTTACTGGCGTGCCTTCTATTATTGCTGGTGTATTTGCATACGGTGTTATCGTCCTCACTACTAAGGAATTTTCAGCAGTAGCAGGCGGTTTTGCCCTGTCCGTACTCATGCTGCCCGTTGTTGCTCTGACAACCGAACAAGCCTTGAGACTGGTTCCTACCAATCAACGCCTCGCCTCTGCCGCCTTGGGAGCTAGTCGCCTGCAAACAACGTTTCGCGTCGTTGTGTCCGCTGCAATACCTGCAATTACTACTGGCATTTTACTTGCTGTAGCCCGCGCCGCTGGTGAAACCGCTCCACTTATATTTACTGCTCTGTATAGTGAGGTTTGGCCAGAGGGATTATTCAGTCCAACTCCTGCCCTATCGGTATTAATTTATAAATACGCCAGTTCTCCTTTTGTTGAGCAAAACCAGCTTGCTTGGACTGCTTCTGTGGTCTTAGTCGGTCTTGTTTTATGTATGAGTGTTCTCTCACGCTTGGTTACCCGCCGACGCTTCAACTAGATTATGCGAGCTAATAATAACTCCACCGTGAACTCAATTAACTTACCGCTAGAGAATTTAACTCCAGCTTTACGTGTCAAAGATTTAAGTTTTTACTACGGCAAACAAAAAGCGCTCGAAGCAGTGTCAATGGATATTTACCAAGGACACATCACCGCGATTATTATTGGTCCTTCTGGTTGTGGCAAATCCACTTTTATTAAAGCGATTAATCGAATTGGAGAACTAGAAGGTAAGGTGCGGGTTGAAGGTAAGGTGGAATTTTTTGGTCAAGATATCTATGACCGCCGTGTTAACCTAAATCGATTGCGTCGCCAGATTGGCATGGTCTTCCAAAGCCGAATCCTTTTCCCACAAGCATTTATGACAATGTTGCCTATGGAGTTAGGATAGTAGGCCGTCGCTCTAGGGGGGAGCTAGATGCAATCGTAGAATCTGCCCTGAGAAGTGCTGCTCTTTGGGATGAAGTGAAAGACCATTTAAATAAATCAGCGTTAGGGCTTTCGGGTGGTCAGCAACAGCGCGTATGTATTGCGCGAGCTTTAGCAGTAAAGCCGAAAGTTTTACTCATGGATGAGCCTGCTTCTGCCCTCGATCCGATCGCCACAATGAAAATTGAGGAACTGATTCATACCTTGCGTCAGCAAGAGTTGACGATCGGGATCGCTACTCATAATATGCAGCAAGCTACTCGCGTCTCCGATTACACTGCTTTTTTCAGTACGGATGAAAGTCGCATTGGTCAGATGGTTGAATTTGGTCCCACAGCCCAAATTTTCACTGCTGCTACTCATCCGCGCACCCGTGACTATGTTGAAGGTCGTTTTGGTTGAGCCTTTACAATCGTAGTTAATTGCACGCTGAATTTAGTCCATCCTTCACTGCTGGCAACCTGAATAGTTCCTTGGAGTGTTTTAACTAGCTGCTGTACAAGTGCTAGCCCTAATCCAGTTCCTCCTTGTTTCCAGCGATCAGCATCAGGGACACGATAAAATTTATCAAAAATGTGTGGTAACTCCGTTGGCGGAATTTCTGCTTGATTACTGATAGTAAAGCTAATTGCTATGCAGTCTAAAGCGGAGGTTTGCTTCAGAGAAGCTTTCTCCCAAACTAGCAGGAGCTACTGTGCCAAATTGCTCCGCGCTAACAGCGCCAATTTTATCAATGCTCATTGAAGCCAACTTCTGGGATTGCTGTGAACAGATTGCATAGGAGACGCTTAGAGCAATCTCGCCTGTTTCAGATGTGTATTTGCAGGCGTTGTTCAGGAGTTCTGACAAGATCCGCCCTAAAGTAGCAGCATTTAAGACAAGCTGAGGTAAGCAGGGTGGCAACTCAACACGCAGTTTCTGCTGGCGTTCCTGGGTACGCACTCGAAACGGTTCAATGATACTAGGTAACCAGTCCTGGAGGTTCACGACTTCGGTTGAGATTGCATAAGAACTCGATTCCAGGCGTTGCAAATCAAGAAGATCGTTGATCAGCTCAATTTCACGCTTACACTCATTTTGCAAAATATCTAGATAGCGCTCCCGTGCTTGTGCCGTTGGAGCAATTTTCAGCATCTGGATTGCCATATTGATGTTTGATATGGGAGTCCGCAGTTCGTGGGAAACCGTACTTAAGAAGTCATCTTTAAGTTGATTAAGTTTTTCCAGTTCTGTGACTCGTGCAGTAGCCGCTTGGTAAAGTCTGGCTTGGCGAATCGCGATCGCGCATTGATTCGCCACCTGCTGTACTAAACGAATCTCTAACTCGTTAAAAATATGATCTTTCTGATTAACTAACCATAAATCGCCAATTATCCCTTGGTCATCTGAAATTGGACAAGCCAGCATAGCAACTTGACCTCGTTTGGGATGAGGAGCAATTGAACAAAATTGGAAATATTGATTCTGTAAAAGCTGACGATAAAGTTCCGGAAAGTCTGCTAGCTGAGCAATGCGACCTTGGGAGGCAGGTATAGATATTGCGTACTCATAGTAAATAGTAGAAGTACCCTGCTCCAGATTATAAAAAGCCATATTACAGCAGCCAATATTAAGTCCCAGCGCTAGTTCCTGCACAGATGTTTGCACAATTTGGCTTTCGTCTAAACTATCTCGAACTTTGTCAGTGATACATTTTAGCCTTGCTTCAAAATCAAGAGCTTGCTGTAACTGAAGTGTGCGCTCTTGTACTTGGCGCTCAAGCGCGAGATTAGCTGCCTCAGCCACTTTTGCCCGCAAGAGCGCTGATTCTGCCTGTTTGCGTTCCGTAATATCTTGAGCAGTACTGGCGATCGCAGCAATTTTTCCTTCAATAAACAAGGGAGCTAAATTAAAGGTAATAATTTTCTCACTATTATCTTTTCTAACTATTTCTACGTCGTAATGGTTTGTAACGCCTTGACTAATAGTTGCCTTAAGCAAAGTTTGAACCTGAGTAGCATCCCTAAAGTGAAAAAGTTTTAAGAATGGCAGTCCCATCAATTCTGCAACTGTGTAACCAGTTATCTCTGCTGTTCTTTGATTTACTAGCGTAAAATTTCCCTGTAAATCCAACGTAAAGATGGCATCAGTTGCGCTTTCCATTACTCGTTTGCGAAACTCATAAGCGCTTTCTAATTGCATTTTAGTTAGTATTGACCCTATCTGGCCGCCAACCTGGGTAGCCAATAAACTTGCTAGATTTAGCCACGTTATAGAATAAGCACCAACTGTATAAGAGCTAAAGTTAAGACTACCGATAGTGCGTTCTCCAATCCGCAACGGCAGTAGCATTAAAGAACGTGCCTTGGGTGCTATTCCCCAATCCTCTTTGGGCGGCGAAATTATTGAGGGTAACTGGGCTAAATCTTCAATAAAATAAGGTTTCGAGTCCCTAAGAACTGTCCCAGACCATCCTTGTTCAACAGGAATTTTTTGGGGAGGAATCTTCTTGGCTTTGCTAGGACTAGTAACTTCTAGTACCAAATACTCCGTGTCTTCAGAATTGGCTCGAATTACTAAGGTACATCGGGCAAAATCAAGTAACCAACGCAGTCTACGCGCAAGAATCTGCTGTAATGCCTCAAAATCAGTTGCTGTATTTAGTTCACTAGCTAACTCCGCCAGCACCATGACAGGTTCCTGGGCTATAGGAGAGCCAGACCACAGCTCACCAGAGTAGCGGGAGCTATTGATATCAGCTAAGCCATGCTCGTGTTCAGCCATCTATCTGCTATCTTTTTAGATTACGGCTGGCTGGGATCGAGTTCAAGTAAATTAGCTACAGTGCAGATTTGCTCAAATAAAGCCACTGTTGCTATCATCTCAAATTTTTCTTCCTCTTCTAAGTTCGTAACCTCAAGAGCCTCGGCGGTTTGTTGACGTAGTTGTTGCCAGTTAGCATCGTCCTTACTTGAACCATAGGCTGCACGGGTAGCTGTGGTTAGAGCTGCAAAGCGCAAAGCATTTCGACGAGCCATAGTGCCAATTGCCTCTGTACCATAGTCGCCTCGTCTAACTGCTTCTAGAGCGTTTTCATCCATACCCTGTAAGCTGAGGCTATGCAAGTGAACTTTTTGGACATACTCACACTGAGTCGCAGTTGCTACCACTAGACCAATCATTTCCTTAAGTACCCTCGGCAAATTACCATGCAGGATTGTTGCTCTAAATTGTCCCCACAGATGAAATAGGAGCATAGGCTGGAGTTCTAAAAGTTGAAATATACGTGGCACCATCCCTGCGCCCAATTCCTGCTCAATTTGCTCAAATGTTTGTTGCACCAGCAAGGATTCAGCGCTGGACATATAATTGACTCCTGAAAATGCAATTGAGAGTAACTTTAAGTAGGTCTAGCTAAAGTTGTTACTTAATGTTATTCGACTTTGTCAAAATAGCCTCTACAAATAGCTATAAATATGGTAAAAATTACTTGTAACAACACGCTTAACGCAAAAATTCAACTGCTTGAATCGTAAAAAATTAAGTTATCTAACGGTTTTCAGTGATTCGCAGAATGTATGGGTAAGACTTGGTTTGGTCGAAGGAACCTACCCAAACTTTGTAGGTTCCAGCAAGCCACTCACCAGCAATACCAGGATTTTTTCCCTCAGAGTCGTCATTACACCAACTACCGCCAGGACCGCGCACAATTATAGTAGTATCATTAGGACTGTGTACCTGGAGGCTAAGGTAGTTGAAAAAATCTTTGAGAACTAGCGTGTGATCGGATTGTTCATCCACGAATCCCACACATGGACCGTTAGCAGTTTCCGCTCTATCGGCTACCTTTTTCCCAGGTACTGAACCACCACTGATACCTCGCACGGTTAGAGGATTTGGAGAAAATTTCTTACCAATGCTCACATTTTCAAATATCGGTGGTGAAATTGGCTGCGCTTGAGCTGGGCTGTAGATTCCTAGTGTAAGCGCTGTAGTAATTATGCTTAATAATGCTACCCCTTGAGGTAGCACTTGTTTAGACATTCTTTTTTGGTGTAATTAAGAACAGAGTATTAATCGCTCTATACTTAATCAGACTCACAGGTTACAGAGCAAGTTCCTTTTTCAGGACAAAACCTGATTCTCTGCTTTGCACTAGGGATAGAAAGACTACCAAGGTAAATCAGGTGGTTTTAAGTGGATTTATTTGCGTTTGCGGGGCTTGAGTTATGCGCGATCGCCTGCTGCAAGCGCGGTTTGTCTAAGTCACGCTGATGCAGAATTAACCAGGATTGAATTAAATCAGGACCATGCATATCTCCCATTAGTGCTGCCCGGAGCGATCGCATCACTAAGCCTTTCTTCACGTTCTGCTCCTTAATCACCTGTTTAATTACGTCCTGAATACTAGCTTCCGTTAGTTGAACGTTATCCAAAACCGCCAGAATACCTTGAAAAACTGTGGCTCCTGCTTGCTGTAGTTGGATCGCTGCCTCCTCGCTGTACTCCAGTGACTTAGTAAAAAATAGCCGACTCATTTCTACTGCATCTGTTAAGCGAGTTAGACTCGCACCAATTAGGCTTACTAATTGCTCTAGCCAAGTGCGATCGCCCACTGGATCAAACTCATATCCTGCGGATTGCCAGTAGGGAATCAATAAATCAGTTAGCTGTGCCACTGGCATATTGTGCAGATATTGGCTGTTCAACCAATCCAACTTCGCCCAATCAAACTTTGCCCCAGCCTTATTCACTCGCTCAAAGCTAAATAACTCTGCTGCCTCTTTTAAGCTAAATATCTCTTGAGTTGAGTCCGGTGGCGACCAACCCAGCAATGTCATGTAATTAACCAGCGCTTCGGCTACGAAGCCCATTTGTTTAAAGTCAAAAATGGATGTTACACCATCTCGTTTAGAAAGCTTCCGTCCCTCAATATTTAAAATTAGGGGCGTGTGGGCAAACTCTGGTATAGGTGAACCAAAAGCTTCATAAAGCAGAATTTGTTTGGCAGTATTGGCAATGTGGTCTTCTCCCCGGATGACATGAGTAATTTTCATATCCATGTCATCAACTACTACAGCAAAATTATAAAGCGGCTGACCAATGCCATTAACTGATGCCCTAGCAATCACCATATCACCGCCCAAGTCACTGCCGCGCCAACTCATTTCACTCCTTACCATGTCATTCCAGATAATCTGGCGACCATCTTCAATTTTGAAGCGAATTACAGCACTACGACCTTCAGCTGCAAAAGCAGCTTGTTGCTCTGAGGTAAGATTCCGGTGACGATTATCATAGCGCGGAGCCTCGCCTCTAGCTTTTTGCATAGCTCGCATTTCTTCTAGTTCCGCTTCTGTGGCGTAGCAGCGATAGGCTAATCCTTTATCCAATAGAGTTTGAACTGCTTGAGCGTATATATCCAGACGCTTTGACTGAAAAATTGGTCCTTCATCCCAGTTCAGCCCTAACCAACTCAGACCTTCAAGAATATTTTGCGTGTATTCCGGGCGCGATCGCTCAGTATCTGTGTCTTCAATCCGCAAGATAAATTGACCGCCGTTATGTTGGGCAAATAGCCAGTTAAATACAGCAGTTCTAGCAGTACCGATGTGTAAATTCCCAGTGGGACTAGGAGCAATCCGAACTCTTACGCTCATAAGCAAGAATAAACAATGAGCAATCTAGCATACTTCCCCGCAGGGGTAGAATAAAGGTAATTTAATTCTTTTTCCTTTATTTTAACGGGACTGACGGGGCTCGAACCCGCAACTTCCGCCGTGACAGGGCGGTGCTCTAACCAATTGAACTACAGTCCCTTATGTAGGCAAGTATCTATCGTAGCATCTGTTCAGCCTTTGTCAAATTTTCTCTAACCATAAAATTACAGTCATTTTTGCAGTGATACTTCCAACGCTTGAAGGCATACAGGTTTTCTTTCTAAAAAATGATATCCCTGTAACTAATAAAACCACACTCCTTACACTTTATCTCAGTAAAATATCCCTTCAAAGTCGGTCGCTAATATTTAGCAGTAGCTCGAAATTAAGTCGATAGTCAGTAATGTTGTGATGAACACAGGTGCTCAATTAAGAAAAGGCATTTAAACTTTTGCCTCTAAAGATTTCAATAATTCTGTATTCACACCCGATTCGCGAGTAAGGGCGATTTTACCAGTACGGGCAACTTCACGTAGCCCAAATTTTTGCAATACCTGCACAATAGCAACCATTTTACCAGGATCGCCTACTACTTCTAAAATAAGTGAATCCTCTGCTACGTCTACTACTCGCGCCCGAAAAATCTGGGAAAGTTCCACAATTTCCGAGCGAGTAGAACTGGTAGCATTAACCTTAAGTAGCATCAGTTCTCGCTCTACGCAAGG